>NZ_JBEZDS010000004.1:154408-364975 GCF_040648435.1 Dactylosporangium sp. NPDC049140
TGCGGGCCGTCCGTGCCGTGCGGGCCGTCCGTGCCGTGCGGGCCGTCCGTGCCGTGCGGGCCGTCCGTGCCGTGCGGGCCGTCCGTGCCGTGCGGGCCGTCCGTGCCGTGCGGACCGGCCGTGCCGTCCGTGTCGTTCGGACCGTCCGTGCCGCGGGTGCTGTCTGGACCGCTCGGGCCATCGGGGCCGTCCGTGCCACTCGGGCCGGCCGTGCCCCTCGGGCGCGTTGCTGTGGCCTATGCGTTGTTCGCGGCCGGGTATCTCGCCTATCTGACGTTTCTCTCGGCGTACCTCGACAGTCGCCACGCCTCGGCCGGGCTTGTCGCTGTCGTTTGGACGTTGCTCGGGCTGGCCGTACCCGCGGGGCTGCCGTTGTGGGGGCGGATGGGGCTTGCCGGGCCGCTGGTCGTCGTCGCGTTGGCGGCGCTCGGGGCGTACCTGTGGCCGGTGCCGGGGGTTGTTGTGCTGTCGGCGGCCGCGTACGGGGCGGTGTTCATGGCTGTGCCCGCTGCCGTCACCGGGATCGCCAAGGCTTCGGCGGGGCCGGGCCGGGCGACCGTCGTGGTTGCGCGGCTCACCGTCGTCTTCGCGCTCGGGCAGGCCGCCGGGCCGTGGCTGGCTGGGCTGGTCGCCGATCGGACCGAGCCCGCCGCGGCTTTGCTGTGGACCGCGGGCCTGTGTGCCGTGGCCGCCGCGGCCGGGGCCACCCGGGCCCAGGCAGTGACCAGAACGGCCGGATAGACGTGCGACCCTGTGCTCAGAGTGGGATCGAGCGGAGGATGACGTGCGCCTGTGCCCTGAGTGGGACCGAGCACGGGGATGAACGTGCGGCCCGTGCCCGCGTGGGACCTGGCACGGGGATGAGCATGCGACCCGTGCCCCAGCGTGACCTGGCACGGGGATGAACGTGCGGCCCGTGCCCGAGTGGGACCTGGCACGGGGATGAGCATGCGACCCATGCCCCAGCGTGACCTGGCACGGGGATGAACGTGCGGCCCGTGCCCGACTGGGAACGGGCACGGGGATGAACGTGCGGCCCGTGCCCGACTGGGAACTGGCACGGGGATGAGTGGGCGGCCCGTGAGTGGGATCGAGCACAGGGGTGATCGTGTGTCCGTGTGATGACTGGGAACTGGCACGGGGATGGGTGTGCGGCCGTGTGATGACTGGGATCGGGCACGGAGATGAGAGAGCCCCAGGGCCCGGCGGACGCGTGCCGGGCCCTGGAGCGTTTACGGCTGGGCGACCAGGCGGAAGGTCTGGGCCGGGCCGCCGGTGCACGACCACTGCTGCAACTGGGCCCCGTCCGCCGTCGACACGTCCTTCACGTCCAGGCATTTGCCGCTGTTGCGGGCGATGAACCGGTACGTCCCGTTGCCGTTCGACACCGCCTGCCACTGCTGGTTCGTCGCGCCGCCGTACGACCACAGGTGGACCTGGGCGCCGTCAGCGGTTGCGCCCGTGCCGCCGTTGACGTCCCACGACAAGGGTGTGTAGCGGTTCACGACGTTGTAGTAGCCGCCGCCGGTCGCGCGGAACTGCCACTCCTGGTTCGTCGTGGCCGGGCTGCTGCACGACCACTGCTGCAGCGCCGTGCCGTTGGCCGTGCCCCAGCCCGTGTCGTCCAGGCACTTGGCGCTGTTGGTGTTGATGACCTGGTACCACGCTGCCGGGTCCGGCTGGGTGAGGCCGCCGGTCGTGGGCGGGTTCGAGGTCGGGGTCACGGTGCCGCCCGGCCAGGTGAAGGTGGCCATCGCGCCGGCCGGCAGGTTGTAGCCGAACGACGAGCCGCCGTAGGAGACCTGGAAGTTCTGCGCGCCGCCCGAGTTGACCGCGACCAGCACGATCGAGCCGTCCGGGTTGCGGAAGGCGACGTTCTCGATGCCGCCCTGGCCCTGGTTCGTCGAGTCGATGCGCACCGCGCCCGGCTTCACGAACTTCGACAGGTGCCCGAGCACGTAGTACTCGGCGTTGTACGTGACGCTGCCGCCGTTCACGGTCACGACGCCCATGCAGTTGGTGCACGAGCCGATGACCGGGCCGTGCGATGCGTCGAGCGCCATGTTCCACGTCGTGACCGTGCGGGCCCAGTTGCGCACGGCCCCGACCGTGAGGTTGCGGCCCTGCCACAGCAGCGAGTCCGCGAACGTGTTGCCCGACTCGGTGCCGGAGCACTCGGTGAAGAAGATGTCCTTGTTCGGGTACGCGTTGTGCACGGTCGTCTGCCCGCTCGGGGTGCCGCCGTAGCAGTGCCACGCCGTGCCGGCCACGTTGTTGCCGGCGCTGGCCAGGACCTGCTGGGGGAACGACGTGTTGTCCCAGTTGTGGTCCCAGGCCAGGATCTTCGTGCCCGTGCCGGCCGCGGACAGCTTCGGGGCGAGCGAGTTGATGATCCGGGCCTGCTGGTCGGACTGCATGAGCATGCCGGGGTACCCGGCCGGGGAGTACTGCGGCTCGTTGGCGATGCTGAGGTACTGCACGGGCACGCCGGCCGCCTGGTACGCCTGGATCGACTTGACCAGGTAGTCGCCGAACGCGCCCTCGTAGCCCGTCGACAGTGAGCCGCCGACCATGTTGCCGCTGGTCTTCATCCAGCCCGGGGCGCTCCAGGGCACGCCCATCACCTGCACCTGCGGGTTGATGGACCTGGCCTGGGTGAGCAGCGGCAGGATGTACGCCTGGTCGTGCGCGACGGAGAAGCGGGACAGGCCCGGGTCGGCCGCGCCCTCGTCGTAGCTGTAGAAGCTGCGCGCGAAGTCCGAGGCGCCGAACGGCTGGCGCAGCCAGTTCAGCCCGATGCCCGACGACGGGCTGAACAGGTTCGTCATGACGGTGTTACGGGCCGGGGAGTTGTAGATGAGGTACGCGCTGGAGTCGGTCAGCGAGGCGCCGAAGCCGACCATCGACTGGTACGTGCTGTTCGGGTTCACGGCGATGACGGCGCCGCTGCCCGCGGTACCGAACGGGACTGCGCTTTTCTGGGACAGCAGGTTGGCGCGGTCGGGGGTCGTCAGCCAGACGCTCGCCGAGGTGGCGGCGAGTGCGGGGGCGGGCCGGGCGACCAGGTAGGCCACGCCGGCGACGAGCACGGTGGCGGCCGTGCTCATCGCCAGCAGACGGAGGCGCATGGCGGTGCTCCTTCGTGTGGAGGGAGCGTCCACAGAGGACGCTCGGGGGGCTAGGCGTACAGGCGGATGTCGGCGAGGCTCCACCAGTTCCCGGTCGTCGCGGTCGAGGTGATCCGCACGTACCGGGCCCGGGTCGGGCGAACGTCCACATTGGTCAGTTGTCCGGCCCCGGCGCCCTCGGCGAGCGTTGCCCAGTGGGTGCCGTCGGTGCTGGTGGACAGCTGCCAGCCGCGGGCGTAGTCGCCGACGCTCGCGCCGCTGTCGATCGCGACACGGCGGAAGGTGCGCGCCGAGCCGAGGTCGACCTGGAGGTACTGCCCCGGCTCCTGCGCCGCGCCGCTGGACCAGCGGGTCGTGGCGTCCTCGTCGACGGCGAGGGCGGCGTCGGGGCTCGCGGGCGACGACGACGCCGTCGCGCCCGCGATGGAGAGCAGTTTCAGGCCGTCGTCGAGCACCTTGCTCCGGGGCCAGGTGAACGTGGCGAGCGAGCCGCCGGGCAGGGTGTAGTCGAACGAGTGGCCGCCGACCGCGACCGTGAACGTTCTCGGTGCGTCGTTCTCGTTGTGGGCCACCAGGACCGTGGAGCCGTCCGGGTTGCGGAAGGCCACGTCGGTGACCTCGCCGTTCCAGGCGGGGTTGCCGAAGCTGGTGCTGGCGATGCGCACGGCGCCGGGCTTCACGAACTTGGACAGGTGCCCGATCGTGTAGTACTCCGCGTCGGTGGTCCAGGATCCGTCGGACTGCACGGTGATGAGGCCCGTGCAGGTGCCGCAGCCGCCGAGGTGCGGGCCGCCGGTCGAGTCCAGCGCCAGGTTCCAGGTGACGGCGGACCTGGCCCAGTTGCGGGTGACGCCGACGGTGATCGTGCGCGCGTGCCACTTCAGGGTGTCGGTGAAGTACTGCGCCGGGGTGTCGTTCGCGCCGTGCGATCCCGAGCACTCGGTGAACCAGATGCCCTTGTCCGGGTACGCGTTGTGCAGCGCCGTCATCGCGCTCGGGTCGCCGTAGTAGCAGTGGTACGCCGTGCCCGCGACCCAGCGGCTCGCCGGGTTCTGCAGCAGCCTGTACGGGTAGTCGGCCTCCGGGTCCTGCCCGGGCGGGGTGTTGGCGATGTCGTTCGGGTGGGTCTGCCAGTTGTGGTCGTACCCGAGGATCTTCGTGCGCGGGCTCACCAGCCGCAGCAGCGGCCCGAGGATGTCGATGACCTTGCCGGCCTGGGTGGTGTTCAGGCCCATCACCGGCCCGCCGCCCGCGTCACGGTTCTGCGGCTCGTTCTGCACGGTGATGTAGTCGACCGGCATGCCCGCGGCGGAGTAGGCGAGCACGAACCGGGTGAGGTAGAAGGCGTAGGACGCGTACACCTTCGGGTCGTCCTTGAGCTCGCCGCTCGCGAGGGAGTCACCGGTCTTCATCCACGCCGGCGGGCTCCACGGCGTGGCCATGACCTTCAGCTGCGGGTTGAGCTGCTTGGCCGTGCGCAGCAGGGGCAGGATCTGCGCCTGGTCGTGCGCGATGCTGAAATGGGTGAGCAGATAGTCCGTCTGGCCGGGCGGCATGTCGTCGTACGTGTAGTGCTCCGGCTCGGCCGTGAAGTCCGACGCGCCGATGGGCTGCCGCAGGAAGCTCACGCCGACGCCCCGGCCCGGGTCGAACAGCGCCTGCATCGCCTCGGCCCGCTTGGCCGGCGAGAGCCGGTAGAGCACGGCCGCCGACGAGTCGGTGATCGACGCGCCGAAGCCGTCCATGCTCTGGTACGTGCGGCTCGGGTCCACCGTGATCGTGGTCTGCGTGCTCGTGTTCGAGGTGAACGGGACGGCGGCCCGCTCGTGCATCAGCTCGGCCCGGTCGATCGTGGTGACCCAGACGCGGGCCGAGGGGGCGGCGCTCGCCTCGGCCGAGGTGGCCCCGGTGAGCCCGGCCGCGACCGCGGCGCCCGCCGCGACGAGACATAACACCCTGCGCTGCATACGCATCTCCCGCATGTAACAAATGAAACGAGAATGTAACGTGATGCAGGAAGCACAGCATCGGCAGCTACGGATGTCAAGCAGTGCCAGCTGCGCCTGCGGCGCGGCGGGGGTTCCCACCCCACACCCCCCACGGCCACGCGATCGGGGGCGCCGGAAATCCCTGTGCGCCCTTCCGGCAGGCCCTGCTACGGTCGTCGCAATGCGGCCGGGGGCCCGGTGCGCAGGCATCGGATACTTCTAATCCAAGGGTCGCGGGTTCGAATCCCGCCCGCCGCATGCGGCGGTAGCTCAGACGGCAGAGCATTGGGCAATCCACCGGTGCCGCTCGGATCTCGGGCCACCCCTACCGTGTCGTCATGGACATCGAGCCGCTGGATGCGTGGGCCGCCGAGACCGGGCGGCTCGTCGAGGAGCTGCGCGGCGTGCCCGCCGGGGACTGGGCCCGGCCGAGTCCGTGCCCGCCGTGGAGCGCCGCCGAGCTGCTCGGGCACGTCGTCGCCGGAGTCGCGCGGGTGCCCGGCATGCTCGACGCCCCCGCGCCCGGGCGGGCCGAGGTCGACGCGGCCGGGTACTTCCGGGCCGACGAGCGCTTCTCCGGCGGTACCAATGCGGAACGAATCGACGCGGGACGGCGCACGGCGGCCGAGGCCGGCGGCCCCGAGCTGGTGCGGCGGCTCGGCGCGGCCCGTGCGGACGCGATCGGGCGCTGCCGCCGCGAGCCGGCCGGGCGGGTCGTGCGCACGCGCCACGGCGATGCCATGCTGCTCACCGACTTCCTGGTCACACGCGTGCTGGAGGCCGGGGTCCACGGGCTCGACCTCGCCGCCGCGCTCGGCCGGGAGCCGTGGCTGACCCCGCCGGCGGCCGGGCTGCTGGTCGCGCTGTACGGCGGCGCGGGGCTGGACTGGGACCCGGTCGCGCTGCTGCGCGTCGCCGCCGGCCGGGCCGAGGCGACGCCGGAGCAGGCCGCCGACCTGGAACGGCACGGGCTGCGGCGGCTCGCACTCGGTTAGGCATACTGCTTGGGTGGTGTTGTCGCGGCGCTGGTCGGTCTTTCTCGTGCTCGTCGGGGTCTGGAACTGGGTGATCTGGCCCCGGTTCCTCGTCGCCATCTGGAAGGACGACCGGGCCTGGGACGTCGCCGGGCATCCCACCGGGTTCTTCTGGGTCCACGCCGCGCTCATCGCGGTCTCCCTGGCCGTCGGTACCGCCGTCGGCGTGCTCGGGGTGCGCGGCTGGCGCTCCTGAGATCCCGCGGAACCTTTCGCGCCCCTGCGCAGTAGAGGAGGGCGAAGGGTCACGACGGGGAGGAGCGATCGGCACATGCGAAGATCGATCGAGGCGCCGCCGGGGGACCCCGGGGGCGACCGGGACACGCAGTTCCAGGCGTTCATGGGCGGGGCGACGCAGCGGTTGTACCGCGTCGCGTACCTGCTCAGCGGGGACGCCGGCGAGGCCGAGGAGCTGACCCAGCACACGCTCGTGCGCACGTACGCGGCCTGGGAGCGGCTCGACGACGGGGACGCATACGCGTACGCCCGCCGGATCCTGGTCAATCTGCACAGCGACTGGTGGCGGCGGAGGCGCCGGCGCGAACGGCCGGTGCCGCAGGTGCCCGAGCGCGTCGCGCACGGCGCCGACCCGGCCGAGGCCGCGCTGGACCGCACCAGCCTGGCCCGGGCCATGCGGCACCTGTCCCGGCGGGAGCGGTCGGTGATCGTGTGCCGGTACTACCTCGACCTCACCGAACAGCAGACCGCCGCCGAGCTCGGCGTCGCCCTGGGCACGGTCAAGAGCGCCTGCGCGCGGGCCCTGCGCAAGCTGCGCGTCGACCCCGACCTGAGCCCGATCGTCCACCACCAGGGAGCGCAGTGATGCACACGACCGACGACCTGCGCCGCGCCCTGGCCGAGGCGGCCCCCCCGCAGAGCACCCGGCTGACCTTCGCCGACGTCAAGCGGGCCGCGCACCGGCGCCGGCACCGCACATTCCTGGCCGGGGTCGCCGTGGCCCTGACGCCCGTGCTCGCCGCCGGCGGCGCCATCGCGCTCAGCCCGGCCGAGCCCGGCCCGTCGCCGACCCCCGACGCGCGGAGCACGGTCACCCCGCGGGTGCTCACCTCGGCCCCGGTCTCGGCCTACCCGCCCGACCCGTCGTTCCCGGTGCACGCCGAGAACATGGTCGCCACCGGCCTGCGCTTCGGCGACCACGAGGAGCTCGTGCTCTGGCTCGACGACATGGTCAACGGCGTCCGCGGCGGCCTGTACGACGCGAGCAACGGCCGGCTGCGGCCCATGTCCTGGTCCGGGCTGCCGACGAAGGGTTTCGGCCTCATCGGCGAGCTCGACGACCGGCACGGCGGCATCCTCGACTACGGCGTCGTGGGCGGCGACGGCGTCAGGGTCACGGTGGCGGCCGGCGGGAAGACCGCCGACGCGACCACCGCGCCGGTGCCGGGCCTCGCCGGGCGCACGATGTTCTGGAGCCGCCGCGGCGGGGTGATGGCCGGCACGACCGCCGAGCCGAACCCGGCGGTGCCCGACGCCGTGTTCACCGCGTACGGGTCGAACGGCTCGAAGCTGGCCCAGTCCGACCCCTCGCTCATCCAGCGGGCCGACACCATCGTCAACCGCGACGACAACACGAAGCCGATCGGCGAGCAGATGCGCACCGGCATCACCCTGCCCGGCGGCGGCGAGCTCGTCCTGTACTTCGACGGCGACGAGCACACCGCCCTGCTGCACGCCGGCAGCCGCGACGCGGGCGGTGCAGTCACGGCGCTCAAGGTGCTCACCTGGGTGAGCCGGCCGCCGACCGACCCCGGGGGCTTCTACCTGGGCCGGTTCACCGTCGACGGCGCGGGCGTCACGGCGTGCATCTACGTCGGGTCCGCGGCGCGGGTGGAGATGGGCGGCGAGGGTGGCGGGCAGCGCGGCTCGGCCGCCTGGACCGCGTACCCGCGGCTGCACGTCGCCTGGGTGCAGGGCGTCAAGGGGAGTCCGTCGGCCGTCGCCTACGACGCGGCCGGCCAGGTGGTTGCGGCGACCGACTTCCGCTGAGGGCTCGGCGGTCCCCGCCCGAAACTCGAGGGCGGGGGCCGTACCTCCGGCGGTACATTGATGCCGCCGGTCGCGGGACTGTCCGTGCGACTTCCGGAACCCGCCTCTGAAGCGATGCTTCGCAGCTCGCGCGTCGAACTCCCCGACCGGCTCCTAAGACACCGTTGGGGGAGGCCGTGGAGCTGTCGGAGCTGACCGCGTGCGAGGACGTCGTCATGTTCGTGAACGCCGCCGTCGCCGCGACCGGGCAGCGCGAGTTCTACGGCGAGGCGCGGCTCTCGCTGGAGTTCCTGCACGACTACGTGCGCACCAACTACCGCGAGATCTACGCCGCGACCCTGGCCCTGGACATCAACGAGCGCAACGCCGCGGCAATCGTGCTCGGGCTGCTGCGTACGGCCCAGGAGGTACCGCTGCCGCAGCGCCGGCGCGAAGGGCAGCTCATCGCGGCCCGGCTCGCACGGATGGCGCCGCAGCGGGTGTACCGCCTGCTGGCCACCCTGCGCGCGGAGGGCATCAACAACCGGCGCACCCGCGCGATCGTGCGGGACTGGGTCGCGGCCCGGCCCGACATCGCCTTCGACGCCGTGAAGTACCGCCGCGGGCTGGCGACCGCGGCCGGCCACGCGCACCTGCGCCTGCCCGCCGAGGTCGGCACCGTGCTCTTCGACTGGCGCCGCCCCGCCCGCTACGACACGCCGATCCTGGAGACCTGGCGCCGCGCGCACTACGACAAGCAGGCGCTGTTCGACCTGCCGTACACCGTCGCCGAGGGCCTCGCCTCGACCCGGCTGCGCACCCACGACCGGGCCCAGTTCCTGCGCGCGATCGCGCCGCGCCTCACCGAGCTGGAGCGCCTGCGGCTGCAGACCTCCGGCGCCCGGGTCGACGGCGTCGGCGGGATGGACCTGCGCCGCGTGCCGCTCACCCGGCTCGCGCTCTACGCGCTGTCGCTGCCCCGCCCCGAGCGGGCCCGCCGGCGCGAGGAGCTCACCGGGGCGCTGCGGGCCGCGGCGCGCCGGGCCGCCGGGCGCCGCGCCGGCACCTGGGGCGACGTGGTCGGGTTGCTCGACGACAGCTACTCGGCGTCGGGCTCGGCGGTGAAGCGCCGCCGGCCGCTCGCCGTCGCGCTCGCCGCGCACTACCTGCTGGAGGCGCTGGCTTCGCGGTACCGAACCATCTGGCTCAACCACGAGGGCGACCCGCTGCTCGTGCACCCGCTCGGCGCCACGCCGCTGGGGGAGCGGCTCCTGGACGCGCTCGCGCTGCGGCCGGAGCGGCTCGTGGTCGTCTCGGACGGCTGGGACAACGCGCCGCCCGGGCAGGCCGCCGAGGTGCTGCGCGTCTGGCGGCAGCGGCTCGACCCGGCTGGGCACACGTCGATCGTGCACCTCAACCCGGTGTACGACGGCTTCGACGTGCGCCGCCTCGCGCCGTCGGTGCCCACCGTCGGCGTGCGCGACGCCGAGGACGCCGCCGCGCTGGTGGAGCTGGCGCGCTTCGCCACGGGTACCGCGACGTTCGCTGCTTTGAAGGTGTTCCTGGACGACCTCGTGGAAGGGTTCCTGCCGTGATCGAGGGCCTGCGCACGGGCCCCGCGCAGACGTGGGGCGCGGTGCGGCTCGTGCCGCTGCTGCGCGACGAGCCGATCACCGACCTGCGCCTGCACGCCCGCCTGCACGACGACGAGCTGTCCATTGTGGACCTGGGTGCGCGCGCGGCCTACCTGGCCTACGTTCCGCACGCGTTCGTGGCATCCTGGACGGGCGACGGTACGCCGGCCGCCGCCTTCGGCACCCAGCTGCTCGACCCGCGCGACCCGGGCCTGCCGCGCGTCGCCGGCCTGCGCTTCCGCCGCCGCATGGCCCGCCGCGAGGACCGCCACCGGCTCCGGTTCCTGCCGCTGCACCTGGCCCTGGAGGGCTACCTGAACCTGCAGTTCGGCGGCCCGCCGATCGCCTGGCAGGAGTGGACCCGCGCGGCCGTCACGCGCGGCCTCTCCCCGCGCGTCGAGGAGGCCTACCGCGGCGCGGCGGTGCAGGGGCTCGACGACGCCCTGCGCGTGTTCGAGGTCCACCCGGGACAGTGCGGGGTCGTGGTGTACCTGGCCGACGCCCTCGCGAGCGCCTTCGTCGTCCCGCACCCGGACGACTACCGGGCCCTGCACGCGACGCTCCTGCAGGACTTCTACGGCGAGCTGCTGTACCACTACACCCAGCTCTACCCGGCCGTGCCCGGCTTCGACCAGCCCGTGAACGCCGCGCGCGTGCACACCGTCGACGACCTGCGCGCCGAGCTCGCCCGAGTCCGCTCCGAGTGGGCGGCGTTCCACAACGACGTGATGTTCACGGTCCGAGCCCAGACGAGCCTGCGGGTGTACCGCATGGGCCGCTTCACGCTGTCGCGCTTCCTGCCCCCGATGAACCCCGACACCGACAACCACATCGGCGAGACGATCACGACGGAGGACGGCACGGTGGCGTACCTGAAGACGTACCGCCTCTCGGCCGCCCAGGCCCGCCGGGGCCACCTGCTGTCGCGCCTGGCCGAACACGACTGGTCCCTGGACCGCACGGCGGCGGCACTGGGCACGGACCGCCCGGGCCTGGCCCTGCGGCTGGACCGAGCGGGCTTCGGCTACCTCCTGCGCCCCGACATTCTGGACGCAGCCCGCAACGCCGCCCGCACACCACGCCGCGACGGTTGAGTGGGGCCGGCGGTCCGTCGGAAGAATGGACCGCCATGGCTCCGGCGGAATGCACAATGCGCCGGGCTCCGGTTGACCGTTCCGCATTTCGGCGAAATGGCGGGGCGGCGCGATCGTGGCGGCGGCCTGTTCAATCGAGGGTTCCGGTGGCTTCGGCGCGAGGGCCTCCCGGGCCCGCTGCGCGAAGTAGGCGTCCGCCGCCTCGACACTGCCGAACTTGTCGCAGAGCTTCTTCCGATGCCGCTCTTCAAGCCCCCAGTCGCGACGCCGCTGGTGTTCCTTCCGAAACTCCTCACCGGCAGGCGAATAATTACGCCGCCGAGATAGCGTCATACATAGCGGTAATTTCGGCCCGACTGAACAACCCCCGCTGCCCCAACACATATCGATTATCCAAAGAACGGAAGCAAACAGGATCCCGTTTCAAATAGCGCGAGACAGGAACCACCGAATGACGACCCGCACGAACCCGGCGGCAAACAACGGCCAAGAGGCATAACCGCAAGCAACAACGAACAGGGACCACGCTTACCCGTTGCGGGCGCCGGAGGCGCCCGCGCACCATCGGCCGAGCGTCCTTTGTCAGCCCCCCGTCCAAGTAAGAGGACGCCAGCCCGGGTGTCTCAGGATCAGTGACTTCGCCACGACGCGTCGGCCCGCGAGGCGATATGGCGACGGCTGACCGGCCGCCGCCCCAACAGCACGCGACGCTGGTGTTGCGCTTCTACGAGGGGCCTCTCCGACGCCGGGATCGGAGATGTGCTCGGCTGCCGCCCGGCCACTGTGCGCAGCAACGCGACGCGTGCCTTGGCGGCTCGCCGTGGGGCAGCAGTTCACGCCGCCGGTGATCGCCCCCGGAGCGCCGTACAACCGGGGCCCGTTGCAGCTCACGGCAGTTGTGACGCCGGACAGCGGATTCGAGCTGCAGGGCTACGACGCATCCGGCGACGTGCAGCGCCTGGTCCTCGGCGGCGACGTGCTGGCGGAGGTCCACGATCCGGGTGGCAGCTACGATCCCAGCTGAAGTCTCGGCAGGCATTATCCGCGCCCGACGGCAGACCGCGACCGCACGGATGGTCACACAAACCGCGCCGAACCTGGCCGGCTCCCGAGCCCTGCCGAATTCACTTGACCCGGCCAAGGGTCAACGCTGCACTGTGGGCCGGACACCACCGGTCGTGGTGCCCGAACCCCCGGGGGAGGCAGCAGCAACAATGGAAATCCGTCCCACGACCGACCAGGACCTCGACGTCTTCGTCAACACACTCCATTCTGCGTTCGGGCTCGACCCGGATACCCCGAACGAGGATGGCAGCGGCGTCTGGTGGTCGGCGTTCGAGATGGACCGCGGGCTGCTGGCCGTGGCCGCGGACGGGCGGCCCGTCGGGACCGCCGCCGCGTACTCGTTCGAACTGACCCTGCCCGGCGAGATCCTCGCCCCGGCCGCTGGAGTCAGCGCCGTCGGCGTCCTGCCCTCGCACCGACGCCAGGGCGTGCTCACCGCGATGATGCGCAACCAGCTCACCGAGCTGCGGGCACGCGGGGAGTTCCTCGCCGTCCTGCTGGCCTCCGAGGCCCCGATCTACGGCAGGTTCGGCTACGGACCGGCGACCTACACGGGACGGATCACGGTCGCACGCCACCAAGGCGCCCTCGCTGCACCGCGGGCGCACGGACGGGCAGACGCTCCGGCGGCCGGCTCGAACAGCAGCTCGGTCGAGGTGATGCGCCGTGCCGAATGCGGCGAGATCCTTGAACAGGTCTATGACCGGTACCGCCGTGCACAGCCTGGCGCACTGTCCCGGCCGCACCGCTGGTGGACCCTCGGCGCGGGGCAACCCCCGATCGCTCGGGCGCCGCGCCACGTCGCCGTCCACCGGGACGCCGGCGGCGTCCCGGACGGGTACGCCAGCTATTCGCTCAGCGACGGCACTTTGACGGTCGACGAGACCATCGCCACCGATGACGCCGTCTCCACCGCCCTGATCGCATTCCTGCTCGGCCACGACCTCGTCACTCAGGTCGCGTTCAAGCACTTCCCGCCCGGGCACCCGCTGCGCTGGCAACTGGCGGACCTCCGTGCCGCCCAGGTGAGCAGCGACTCCGACTGGCTCTGGGTGCGGCTACTGGACGTACCGCAGGCGTTGACCGCGCGCGGCTGGTTCACGGACGGCGAGCTCGTCCTCGACGTCGACGATCCGTTCCTCGGCGAGCACCACCGCTACCTGCTGACCGTCCGGGACGGCAAGGCCGACTGCGTCCCTACGGATCGGGACCCCGACCTCTCCCTGGACGTGAGCGACCTCGGCTCGATCTACCTCGGCGGCACTGCGCCCAGCACGCTCGTCCGTGCCGGACATATCCGCGCCCACCGATCGGACGCGGCCACCCTCGCCGACATCCTCTTCCACGCCGAGCGGCACCCGCACTGCCTGCACTGGTTCTGATCCCGGCCGGGCGCTCACCAGACCAGCCTGCGAAGCCTCCAGGACAGCCGTCCCGGGGGCTTCGCCGTCGGTTCCGGCGGGCCGAACGTCGGGCATGGCGCCGGTCGCGGGCCGTGGGTGCGGCCGGCGCCATACCGCCGTGTCGTGCCGTCCCCCGCGGTCAACGGGGGAGGTCACCTGGCTGCCGGTGAGCTTGTGCGATCGCATGCTTCGCTTCCGGTACCACCAGTCTCGGCAGGACGCACCCGCCACACCGCCGGTTTGCCCGGAAAGCCACCCGATCGAAGTCGTGTTTGGCCGGACGCGCACAGGGGCATCAATGAGTCGACCAAGAAAACGAGCTTTTCGAGGAGGAGCAGTGACTGTCACCGGAATCATCACGGCGCTCATCGTCGGTCTGATCGTCGGTGCGCTGGGTCGGCTGGTGGTTCCCGGCCGGCAGAGCATGTCGATCCTGGTCACGATGGTCGTCGGCGTCATCGCCGCACTTCTGGGCACGGTACTTGCGAACGCCATCGGCATCTCCACCGACACCCCGGGTGTCGACTGGGGCGAGCTGCTGGTCCAGGTCCTGCTCGCGGCGGTCGGTGTGGCGCTGGTCGCCGGCCTGAGCGGCCGCGGTCGCCGGGCTCTGTAACCGGGCAACGCCGCAGTACCACCTCACGATCCCCGGCCCGTGTGGGCCGGGGATCGTTGTGCCTGCGTACAGTTCCGGGCTATGGCCGCCGTCCCCGCGCATCCCGTCCCGATCGAGCTCGGGGACCTGGTGCTGCGCGCACCCCTCGAGGCCGACGCGCCCGCGGTCGCCGCGGCGTTCGCCGACCCGCCGCTGCAGCAGTGGAGCCCGCCGCCGGCCGGCACCGACGTGTACGCCTGGATCCGCGACCGCGCCGACTGGTCGAGCGGCGCGCGGGTCGGCTGGGTGGTCGCCGCGGCGGACGGCGGGCCCGTGCTCGGCTCGGTCTCGGTGCGGGTCGACGCCACGCTGGACCACGGCATGATCGGCTACTGGACGGTGCCGGACGCCCGCGGGCGGGGCATCGCCACGCGGTCGGTGCGGGCCGCGGCCCGGTTCGCGTTCGACGTGGTGGGGCTGCACCGCATCGAGCTGTGCCACGCGGTGGACAACCCCGGCTCGTGCCGCGTGGCCGAGGGCGCCGGATTCCCCCTCGAGGGCATTCTCCGGGAGTCGTACCCGTACGGCGACGGCCAGCGCCACGACGAACACCTGCACGCGAAGCTGCGCACCGACCCCGACTGAGTCAGTGCAGCGGCGGGAGGGACTGCTTTGTGTGCAGTACACCCGCAAACAAATCGCCGTGGGTGGACAGTCGTGCACGGATTGAGCGAATGGTGAACGCATCCGGGCGCAGCGCGGGATCGTCGAGCTCGTCCCAGGCGATCGGCGCGGAGACCGGCGCGCCCGGGGCGGGCCGCGGGCTGTACGGGGCCACCAGCGTCTTGTTCACCGCGTTCTGCGTGAAGTCGAGCCGCGCCCGCCCGCCCCGCTCGGCCTTCTCCCAGGCCCAGCTCACGAGGTCGGGTACCACCGCGCCGATCGAGCGCGACAGCCCCTCGACCCAGGCCCGCGTCTCGGCGAACCCGGGCCCGCGCTCGACCGGCACCCAGATCTGGATGCCGCGCCGCCCGGTGACCTTCGCGTACGCGGCGACCCCGAGGTGCTCGAACGCGGTGCGGTGCAGCCGGGCCAGCACGAGCAGGTCCTCCCAGGCCGTGCCGGGGCCGGGGTCGAGGTCGACGAGGGCGTACGTCGGGGCGCCCGGACGGTCCACCTTGGACGTCCACGGGTGCCACTCGAGGCCGCCGTGGTTGGCCGCCCACACCAGCGCCGCGGCCTCGTCGGCGACCAGGTACTCGGTGCCGGATTCCGGTTCCCGCCACCGCGGCAGCCATTCCGGCGCGTGCGACGGCAGCGCCTTGTGCCAGAAGCCCTTCGAGTCCGAACCGTTCGGGAATCGATGCAGGTTGAGCGCCCGCCCGGCGAGATAGGGCAGCACGGTCGGCGCGATTTCCGCCGTGTACCGCAGGAATTCGCGCTTCGTCACGGCCTCCTCGCCGCCGCGCCCCGGGAACAGCACCTTGCCCAGGTTGGTGACGCGCAGCCGGCGCCCGAAGATCTCCCAGGTGCCGTTGTCGCCGATCGCGTCGAGCGCGGCGAGCTCCTCCGCGTCGCCCTTGAGCGCGACAGCGGCCCGCTCGGCGGGCAGGTCCGAGTGCCACTCCCACTCCGGGTCGGCCCGCACCTCGTCGCTGGTGCGTCCACTGAGGACAGATCGCGGATGCGCGGCCGGGTCCCACCCGTCGGCGGCGTGCTCGTCGCGCTTCTTGAGCAGCAGCCACTCGTCGCCGCGGGTCCGTACGACGACGAACCGCCCGCGCAGCTTCTCCCCGTGCAGCTCGATGTGCAGCTCCCCGGCCCGCAGCGCGGCCGCGGGGTCCGGGTCCTTGTACGGCACCCAGTCCCCGGCGTCCCACACGATGACGTCCCCGCCGCCGTACGTGCCGGCCGGGATCACGCCCTCGAACGCGACGTACTCCATGGGGTGGTCGCCGACCTTGAACGCCGCCCGGCGCACCTTCGGGTCGAGCGTCGGCCCCTTCGGCACCGCCCAGCTGACGAGCGCCCCGTCGACCTCGAGCCGGAAGTCGTAGTGGAGCCGCCGGGCCCGGTGCAGCTGCACCACGAACCGCAATTCGGACACCCGTCCAGTGTCGCGCCCCATAAGCGCTTCGCGATACGAATAGTCGACGCATAACGAACATTACGGGGCACTGTCTTCTGGATCGGCCAGCCGGTGAGCCGGGGCCTCCCCGGCCTGCTGGCGGTCGCCGCGGGCCGGGTCTTCGCCGTGCACGACTACTCCGGCATCGTCGCCCTGCGCACCCGACCCGCGCTCACGCCGGCGTCGAGCGGCGGCCCGTCTCCGCGCGCACGGGGCTCGCCCGGCTGCTTTTGATCAGGGCCTGCAGGCACACCGCGGCCGTCGGGGACAGGTCCGTGGCGGCCAGGTCGTCGGCCAGGATGCCCGCGTCGCCGAGGTCGTGGCGGCCCGCGAGGACCGTGAGCTCCACGTGCGGGGCGCGGCCCGTCACGTCGGGCAGGGTGCCGTGCCAGTGGTGGTGCAGGCGTTCGGCGTATTCGATGCCGGCCTCCTCGGCCAGGGCGCGCCGCGCGGCCTCCTCCGCCAGGCCGCGGCGTGCGAAGGCGTTGTCGCCGGGGTCGACGGGCTGGACGGCCGCGACCGGCGGCGCCCACTGGCCCGGCTCGAAGGCGGCGCTGCGGGAGCGGCGGCGCAGCAGCACCGCGCCCGCCGGGTCGACCAGCAGGGCCATCGCCAGCCGTAGCGGCGGGGCGGCCGGGTCGGGCGCCGGCCGGTGGCCCAGGCCCGTGAGGACGCGGTGGCGCAGGATCGCGTGCTGGCCGCGGCAGCGTGACGGCGGGCCCTCGGGCGGTACGACGACGGTGCCCGGGCCGACGAGCTCGCCGGGCCGGAACTGATCACGGGTCAGGTCGAGCTCGGTGCCGTCGGGGAGGCGGTTCCAGTAGTGGTGGCGGGCCTGGGCCCCGCCGGCCGTGACCCGACCGAGGAGCAGGTCGCCGCCGAGGACCTCGCGCACGACCAGCGCGGTCGCGCCGCACTGCCCGCGGGACGGGTTGCCGGGGTGCCAGTCGGCGAGGTCGGACGGGTCGCATGTCTCGGGACCCCAGGAGCGCAGCAGGAGGGGGAGCAACATGGCCGCATCATGCCGGAGGGGTACGACAAAAACGCATCGCCGCTGGTCAACGCCCTGGCAACGGGGATAAGTCGCCGGTCAGGGTATAAATCCGAAATGTCGGTCATGGGGGGGCGGACATTTCGGCAGCCTAAGTGGTTTAATGAGTTGCCTAATGGGTTTAGGGAGTCGTACCGTTGACCCTGTGCAACCAGTCACCGAACCCGGCCTCCGCGCCGCCTTCGTCAACTGTTCCAAGGGCGAGGCGCAGCGCGCCCACGTCCCGCGCGACCTCGCCGAGCGGCCGTGGGACGACCTCGACTTCCTGGGCTGGCGCGACCCGGGCACCCTCGACCGCTCCTACCTCGCGGCCGAGCACGGCGGGCGCCTGATCGCGCTGTCGCTGCGGGTGGCGCAGCAGCAGCGGCGGTTCATGTCGCGCAACATGTGCTCGCTGTGCCTCACCGTGCACCCCGGCAACGGCGTGTCGCTCATGACCGGGCGCCGCACGGGCAAGGCCGGGCGCAACGGCGACTCGGTCGGCGTGTACCTGTGCTCCGACCTCGGCTGCTCGCTGTACGTCCGCGGGCTGCGCAAGCCGAACATCGGCGGGCGGCTGGACGAGACGCTCACCGTCGCCGAGCAGGTCGACCGGCTCAACGGCAAGCTCGCGGCCTTCCTGAACCGGATCGCCGAGGCGGCTGAGTAGATCCACAGGTTTCCTCAGCCTGGTCACAACGGGCGGGGGGAGCCTGAGCAGTATGGCGATCGGGGAAGCATCGAACATCGTGCGCTGGTACGCGTACGCGGGCTGCCTGGCGGTCGTGCCCTTCGTCGTGGCCGGTTTCCGGCTGCCCTGGTACGGCACGGCTGTGGTGCTCGGCGCGGCGCTGGCCGCGTGGGCACTGCTGCTGACCCTGGTCCGGCCCACCGCGGCGGCGGTTCCGCTGCCGGTGGTGTGGGTCGCGGCCGGGCTGCTCACGGTGTACGGCACGGGCGCGCTCCTGCTCCACGGCACGGTGAGCGCGGGGGCGGTCGCGGCCGGCGGCTACGGCTGGGCCCTGCTGGTCGCGGCGCTGTCGCACCAGCGCCGCCTCCGGGCCGCGACCCGCACGACGGCGGCCCGCGGCATGGCGACCCGCGCGAGCGCGTGAGGCGTCAACCAGTCAGGACCGGTACAAGGCAACGGTGCGCGACGCCGCCTCGGCGAGCATCGCGCGCAGCTCGGCCGGCGCCAGCACCTCGGCGTCGGGGCCGAGCGCGAGCATCTGGGTGTACGCGACCGCGACCGACTCGACCGGAAGCTCGACGGTGACCCAGCCGTCGGCGTCCGGCGGGCCGGCGCCGTCGGACGCGTCCCGGTACGCGACCGCCTCCACCGCGAACCGCAGCATCCGCCGGCCGTGCGGGCTCAGCCGCAGCGTCACCGTCGCGGTCAGTACGCCCCGCTCGAACTCGGCCGCGCGTTCCGCCCAGAACGCGGGCAGGTCGAACGCGTCGTCGCGGCCGAAGTGCTCCTCGGTGACCGTGGCGGACCGGATCCGGTCCACGCGGTAGGTGCGCGGGGTGGCGTCGGCGCGGCCCACGAGGTACCAGACCCCGTTCTTGAGGACGAGCCCGAGCGGCGCCACGGTGCGGGTCACCTCGCCCTTGCGCCCGGCGTAGGTGAGCGCGACGACGCGGTCCTCCCAGACGGCCCGGGCGAGCCCGGCCAGCCCGGGCGGCGGCTCGGCGTCGCGGAACCAGCCGGGCGCGTCGAGGTGGAAGCGCTGCCGGGCGCGGGCCGAGGCCTCCCGCAGCGGGTCGGGCAGCGCCGCGGCCACCTTCAGCTGCGCCGTCGTGAGCGCCTCGCCGAGCCCCATGTCGCGGGCCGGCCCCGGCAGCCCGGACAGGAACAGCGCCTCGGCCTCGGCGCGGCTGAGGCCGTTGAGCCGGGTGCGGTACCCGTCCAGCAGCCGGTACCCGCCCGCCCGGCCCTGCTCGGCGTAGACGGGCACGCCCGCGGCCGACAGGGCCAGGATGTCGCGGTAGATCGTGCGCTCGGAGACCTCGAGCTGCCCGGCGAGCTCGGCCGCCGTGCGCGGGCCGCCGGACTGCAGCAGCAGCACCAGCGAGATGAGCCGGGAGACGCGCACCGGCTAACGGTAGTCCTCGGGCCGGGTGAAGCCGCCCTGCTCGTACCGCCAGAAGTCGGGCGCGCTGCCGTCGGCGTCGGTGAGGCCGTACTCCCGGGCCAGGTCCGCGCTGGACAGCGACGCCCCGTTGAAGCGCGCCTTCTGAGGGTCGAAGGCCAGCGCCGCGACGCCGCGCCCGACGTACACCGGCGACTCCGACATCGCGAAGTGCTCGTCCTTGGCGATGCCGTCGCGCCAGGCCGGCTCGGTGACGCCGAAGTGCTCGAGCATGAGCTCGGAGCGCAGGAAGCCGGGCGTGACCGACACCGCGGTGCCGCCGACCGGCTTCAGCTCCTCCGACAGCGCGAACGCCATCCGGTTCACCGAGGCCTTGGCCAGGTCGTAGAAGAAGGAGACACGGTACCGCCGGTGGTTGTACTCGGCCGTGCCGTCGGTCATCTCCACGACGAGCCCGCCCGGGTGGCGCACGAGCAGCGGCAGCGCGGCGTGGCTGGTGATGATGTGGGTGTCGACGGCCAGGCGCAGCAGCCGCTGCCCGCGCTCGAGGTCGTCCTCCCACAGCCTCTTGTCCCACGCGAACATGCCCTCGGCGCCCCAGATGTCGTTGACGAGCACGTCGAGCCGGCCGTGCTCGGCGTCGATGCGCGCCACGACGGCACGGACCTGGGCGGGGTCGAGGTGGTCGGCGGGGATCGCGATGCCCGTGCCGCCCGCGGCGGTGACGAGGTCGGCGGTGTCCTCGATCGTCTCCGGCCGCCCGTACTCCGACTGCCGGGAGCGCGTGGTGCGCCCGGTGCAGTAGACGGTGGCGCCGAGCGCGCCGAGCTGGACGGCGATCTGCCGCCCGGCGCCGCGGGTGGCCCCGGCGACGAGTGCGATGCGGTTCGTGGTCATGCCCTCAACGTTGCAGAAAACCCTGACAAGGTACGTCGGGTTTTCTGCGACACTTCCAACTCGTGCTGACCGTCACCTCCGCGGCCGATGCCGCGCCCGCGCTGCCCTGGCTCCTGCGCGACCCGGTGCGCAACACCGTGCCGGGCGCCGTCCTGTCCGGTGGGCCGCTGCCGGCGGCGACCCGGCTGCTGCTGGCCCGCGACGGCGGCGGCGACGTGCACGGCGTCGCGTTCCTGGCGCCCGGCCGCGCCTGGTTCGTGGCCTCCGGCTCGCCCGCCGGGGCGGCCGCGATCGGCGCGCACCTGCGCGATGCCGGCCCGCTGCGGGCCGACGGGCTCGACGAGGACGTGGAAGCATTTCGCGGCGGCGGTACCGTCGTGACGCGCACCCGCCTGTACGCGCTCGGCGAGCTGGTCCCGCCCCGCGGGGTGCCCGGCGAGCTGTCGCCCGTGACCGCGGCGGATCGCGACGTCGCCGTCGCCTGGGTGCGCGAGTTCGGCCAGGAGGCCGGCACCGGCGGCGAGGGCGCCGAGGCCGCCGTCGACAAGCGGCTCGCGGTGCCGGGCCGGTGCTGGTTCTGGCGCGTCGGCGGCGAGCCGGTGTCGTTCCTGTGGCTGACCGTGCCGTTCGGCGGGGTGGTGCGCCTGAGCGCCGTGTGCACCCCGCGGGAGCTGCGCGGGCGCGGATACGCCTCCGCGTGCGTCGCCGCCGCCTCCGCACACGCCCTGGCCGGCGGCGCGCGGCGGTGCGTGCTCTACACCGACCTGACCAACCCGCTGTCGAACCGCATCTACACGCGGCTGGGCTACGAGCCGGTGGCCGACGGCGGCATCCGCTCGTTCGAGTGAGCAGGCTATATTTGCACACATGGATCTGCTCCGGCGGCGGTTGCGCGAGGCCGGGATGCCCGTCGCGGCCGTGACCGCGACGACCGGCGGGGTCGTCGCGCGCGGGGGCGTGGTCCGGTTCGCGGACGGCTCGTCGCTGTTCGCCAAGACCCTGCCCGACCCGGTGCCCGGCCTGTTCGAGACCGAGGCCGACGGCCTGCGAGCGCTGCGGGATCTGGGCGGAGCGACGGTGCCCGACGTGTACGCGGTCACGCCCGCCCTGCTGATCCTGGCCCGCCTGTTCCCGCGCCCGGCCGCGGACGCGTTCTGGGAGCGCCTCGGCCGGATGCTGGCCGCCCTGCACCTGTCCACCCGCGACGCCGCCGCGGGCCGGTTCGGCTGGCACCGCGACGGCTTCCTGGGCCGGATGCGCCAGGAGAACGGCTGGGACGTCGACGGGCACCGCTTCTTCGCCGAGCGCCGCGTGCTGCGCTGGCTGGCCGAGCCGGAGGTGGAGGCCGCGCTGAGCCCCGCCGACCGGGCCGCCGTGGAGCGCTGCTGCGCCGCCCTGCCCGAGCTCGTCCCGGTGTCGGCGCCGGTGCTGACCCACGGCGACCTGTGGACCGAGAACGTGCTGGCCACCGCCGACGGGGCCCCGGCGGTCATCGATCCTGCGGTATCCTTCGGATGGGCCGAGAACGACCTGGCGATGCTGTGGTGCTCGCCGCGGCCGCCGGAGTCGGGGCGGTGCTTCGACGCCTACGAGGAGCTGGCCCCGCCCCCGCCCGGCTGGCGCGACCGCATGCGCCTGCTGTACGTCCGTGAGCTGCTGAGCACCATCGCCCACGGCGACGACACCTGGGGCGCCGCGGCCATGCTGCGCGAAATCACCGCACCGTTCCGGACCTCGCTCCGCAGCTAGCGAGCCGCCGGGCCGTCCAGAAGAGAGAAACCCCGGTTTCGCCTGAGGGAAGCCCCGCGGCCGCCGCTGAGCAGAAGGCCTCGGCCGCCCAAAGGAAGGCCCGCGGCCGCCGCTGAACAGAAGGCCTCGGCCGCCCAAAGGAAGGCCCGCGGCCGCCGCTGAACAGAAGCCCACGCCCGTCGGTCAGCACAGCCCTCGGCCGCGCTGAACAGAGGCCCTCGCCCGCCGGTGAACGGACGTCCCGCGGCCACTACTCCGTGGCGGCCGGCCGGCCCCCGAAGCGCCACGGCCGGACGGAAACCTCCCGCGCCGCGAACCCGGTAAGCATCGCGCCCGCGGCAACGTCATCCGGCGCCTGCACGCACGCCGCGACCCCGACCGCCGCCCCGTCCTCGCCCGCCGCCCTGTCCCCGCCCAGCGCTCTGTCCCCGCCCAGCGTCCCGTCCCCGACCGCCCGCAGCCGCCCGAGCACGATGAGCCCGTCCTGGTCCCGGTCGATCCCCCCGGCGTCGCCGTCCCCCAGCGCCACCACGAGAAACCGCGGCCCCTCCGGCCCCCGGAAGTCCCACATCGACCGCCCGAGCAGGTCCTCGAATCGGTACACCTCCATCGCCGCGTACACGCCGGCCCGCCAGTTCGGCTCCAGCTCCCCGAACTCGCGCGCCGCCGCGTCCGAGGGCAGGTCGACGACGTGCAGGCTCCCCGTGGCGGTCTCGCCGTCGACGGTCAGCGTCGGCCCCCGCGCGTGCAGCCGCCCCGCGAAGCCGTCCATGTACGCCCAGTGCGCCTCGATCAGCTCGTCCCGCAGCGCGGCGGAGCCGGGCCGGTCGATGCAGTACACGAAGTAGAACATGGCCTCCAAGGCTAAGCTCGACGTTTATGGAACGGAGCCCCGCCCAGCCCGCGATCGTCATCGACCTCGACGACGATCCGGGCGCGGCCGGGCGCGGCACCCCCGCCCGGGCCGCGGCGCGCCCGGGCCGGCCGACCATGGGCCGCCGCACGCCCGCGGTCCGGGTCCTGGTCATGCTCGCGCTGGCGCTCGCCGTCGGGCTGCCCCCGGGCGCGACGCCGAGCCTGGTCAGCGCGGGCCGGACGGTCCCCCTCCCCAGCTTCTGCACCGGCACCCCGATCCCCGGGGGCCGGCTGAACATCGTGCAGGACGACACGTTCGTCCTGCTGGACGCGATCACCGGCACCGTCATCAACAGCGGCCGGTGCCCGCACGGGACCGGCACCCGCACCAACGACGCCAACTGAGCCGGCGCCGGTCACCCGCCGGGCCACTCGCCGAGCAGGTGTAGGCGGATCAGGGCGGCGTGCGAGAGCGGCTTGGACAGGTCGGCGACGTCGTCGTTGGTGGTGTAGTCGAGCAGGGTGAGCGGGCCCGCGGTGGCCAGCCGGCGCAGCTGGGCGAGCTCGGCCGACAGGTGGTGGTCGAGGACGTGGCGGTAGGCCGGGAGGTAGATGCGCCGCCGGGCGGTTTCGTAGTCCAGCAGGCCGGAGCCGTCGAGGCCGGCGCGGTGGCCGAGGACGCGGCCGTAGCGGCGCTCGGTGCGTTTGAGGCCGGTCATGCGGGTCGCCTGCAGCAGGGTGCGGTCCACGCCGGTCGACTCGAAGACCTTCAGCGCCTGCCAGATCGCTTCGACGGAGGTGCCGGTCACGCCCGGGCTCAACGGGACCGGGATGCCGCCGTGGGGGTAGAACGGGCTGAACCTGACCCAGGGGTGCGGGCCGCGCGAGGTGACGTCGACGACGGTGGCGGTGGCCGCGGCGGCGGTGCGGCGACCGTGGTGCACGACCCGGATCTGCATACCCGCATCCTGCCCGAGGGGTACGACATTTTCCCGGCGCCGGCCAGCGCGTGGACGGCGGGCAGTTTTCGGTGTGCGTGTGGTGGGTACGCCGTGGACGCGACGAAGGAGGAAGATGTGCCGCAGCACGATATGCGCCTGCAGTTCTCGCTCGAACTGCCCCGTGACGCCGCCCTGGTCCGCGACGCGCGCCGGACCCTCGACGGGGCCCTCGCCGGCGCCGGCGTGACCCAGGAGTGCCGCGACGACATCCGGCTCGCCCTCACCGAGGCGTGCGGAAACGTCGTGTCCCACGCCAGTCTCGCCAGCGACTACCACATCGAGGTGTCGGTGGACGGCGGCGAATGCGTGATCGAGGTCACCGACGACGGGGGCGGGTTCGACCTGGCCCGGGTTCCGGCGGTCGAGCTCGTGGAGCCCGCCGCCGAGCCGCAGGGGCTCAAGGAGAGCGGCCGCGGCCTGCACGTGCTCGCCGCCGTGGTCGAGCGCCTCGACGTGGTCTCCGTCCAGGACACGGGGACGCTGGTGCGCTTCAGCAAACACCTCGAGTGGGACCCGTCCGGACGAGAGTAATCCGCCGTTCGGACGTATGCTTTGCCCGGAAGTACGGATAGTGCACATACACATGACAGCAGCCACGCCCAGGATGGGGCGTACGGAGAAGGGGCGGGACGCCGATGCAGGTCACCTCGACGGTCGAGGGGTCGCGCGCCGTGGTCACGGCGAGCGGCGAGCTGGATGTCGCCACCGCCCCGGAGCTGCGCGCCTACCTGCACAAGGTGGTCGACGACGGTGCGACGACGCTGATCGTCGACCTCAGTGACGTCGGGTTCCTCGACTCCACGACGCTCGGCGTGCTCATCAGCGTGCACAAGCGCCTCGCGGAGGCCGGCGGCGTCGTCGAGCTCGTCATCCCGCACGCGCGGCTGCTGCGCATCTTCCAGATCACGGGCCTCGACCGGGTGTTCACGATCCACAGCTCACTCACCGGTGCCGCCGCCCAGTAGCCCCCCGGCCGGCCGGACCGGCAGGCCGTAGGCGGCGTTGAGCACCTGCATCGCCGCCCCGGCCGCGATCACGTCGCCGCCCAGCGCCGACACGGACACCGACACCGTGAGCCAGTCGGCGCGGGGCACCTCATGACGTACCGCCGAAGCCACCGCATCCACGTAGACCTCGCGGTGGCGCAGCAGGTCGGCGCCGGCCAGCACCACGTGCCCGACGTCGGTGATCTGCAACAGGTTGACCACCCCGACCGCCAGCAGCCGCGCCGCCCGGGGCACGTCCCCGGCGGCGACGGCCGCGTCGTGCAGCACCTCCAGGCAGCCGTGCCGCCCGCACACGCACCGCGGGCCGTCGACCTGCATGACCGCGTGCCCGAACTCGCCCGCGTTCGTGTGCGCCCCGCGATAGGCGGCCCCGCCCAGCCACAGGCCGGCCCCGATGCCGGACTCGACCATGATGAGGACCCCGTCGCGGAAGTCGCGGCCGCGCCGCCAGGCCTCCGCCGTCACGCCCGCGGTCACGTCCTTGTCCAGGTGTACCGGCAGGCCGAGGCGCCGGGTCGCGACCTCCCGCAGCGGCACGTCGTGCCAGTGCCGGAGCCGGTGGGCGTCGCGCACGATCCCGTTGGCGTGGTCGAGCGGCCCGACCATGCCGAGCCCGAGCCCGGCGATGCGCGCCGGGTCGGCGGGCCGGTCCCGCAGCAGCTCCGTGCGTGCGGAGTCCACGGCGTCGAGCAGCTCGCCGGGCGTGAAGTCGTCCGGCAGCGGCGCCCGGGCCCCGGCCACCACCGTGCCGAGCAGGTCGGTGAGGACCAGCCGGACGCGGGTTCGGGCGACGTGCGCGCCGATCGCGTACCGGCTCGCGGCCACGATCCGGTAGATGGTCGCCGGCTTGCCGACCCCGCGGCGGCGCACTCCGGCCGGCTCGATCAGCCCGTCGCCGGCCAGCCGGGCCAGCACCTTCGACACCGCCTGCGGGGTGAGACCGGTCGCGGCGGCGATCGAGGCGCGGTCGAACTCGGGCGTCGTGCGGGCGAGGCCGACGACGAGCGCGTCGTTGTAGCCGCGCAGGTAGCCGAGGCCGGCGCCGGGCGTGTCCATGACCACAGTCTATAACGCAACACTGTTGCTAAACTGTCGCGCATGGACGACCTCACCGCGGTGCGCCGCTGGACCGCGCTGACGGCCCTGTCCCTGGGCGGCTTCGGCATCGGCCTGACCGAGTTCGTGGCCATGGGTCTGCTGCCCGACATCTCCCAGGACCTCCTGCCGCGGTTGTACGCCGACTCGCCCGCCCGGGCCGTGGCGCACGGGGGCTGGATGATCACCGCGTACGCGCTGGGCGTGGTCGTCGGCGCGCCCACGATCGCGGCCCTGACCGCGCGGCTGCCCCGCAAGACGCTTGTCGTCGGGCTGCTGGGGCTCTTCACCGCCGGTACCGTCGCATCGGCTCTTGCTCCTGGTTTCGGACTGGTGCTGGTCGCGCGGTTCGTGGCCGCCCTGCCCCACGGCGCCTACTTCGGCGCGGCCGGGCTCGTCGCGGCGGCCATCCTCGGCCCGGGCAGCCAGGCGAAGGGCTTCGCCGCGGTGCTCGGCGGCCTCACCGCCGCGAACGTCTTCGGCGTCCCGCTCATCACGCGGCTGGGCCAGGCCGCGGGCTGGCGGACGGCGTACCTCGCGATCGCCGCGATGTTCGCCCTGACCCTGGTCTTCGTCGCGCTCACCGTGCCGCACCAGCCCGCCGACCCGGCCGGCTCGCCGCGCGCCGAGCTGCGGGCGTTCCGCAAGCCGCAGGTGTGGCTCGTCGCGGTCACCGCGGCCGTGGGCTTCGGCGGGTTCTTCGCCATCGACAGCTACATCGCGCCGGTGACCACGCACGTGTCCGGGCTCGGGACGGGCGCGGTGCCGTGGGTGCTCGTCGCCGTCGGCCTGGGCATGACGGTCGGCAACGCGCTCGGCGGCTGGGCCTCGGACCGCAACCTGCGCCGCAGCCTGCTGATCGGGTTCGTCGTCTTCATCGTGAGCATGGCGGTGTTCGCGGTGCTCGCCCACAACCGGTACACGCTGTTCGCCGGCGCCTTCCTCATCGGCGCGGCCGGGCTGTTCCTCGGTCCGGCGCTGCAGTCGCGGCTCATCGGGGTGGCGCCGGGCGCGCAGCTCATGGGGGCGGCGGTCAACCAGTCGGCGATGAACGTCGCCAACAGTCTCGGTGCGGCCCTGGGCGGGCTGGTCATCGCGGCCGGCTGGGGGTACGTCGCGCCGAGCTGGGTGGGCGTGGGGCTGGGCGTGCTCGGGCTCGGGCTGGCGGTGGTGAGCTTCCGGCTGGAGCGGCGCGTGGCCGTGGAGGAGCCCGCGGGCGTACTTCAGCCGGCTCGGTAGCGGACCCGCTGGGTGGGCCGGAACGGGCCGAGGACCAGGCCCCGGGCCGCGCCGCCGCGCACCGCGAACTGGGTGCCGGCCCGCATCGAGACGCCGTAGATACGCACCGGGCGGCGGACCTCGTACAGCGGCGAGAACGGCGGCTCGAAGTAGCACGTGTCGCCGGCCGCCGGCACGTGGTACCACAGGTCGCCCGTCTGCAGGCACGTGTCGATCTGCGCCTGGATCGCCAGGGTCGCGGCCGGGTTGGGGTCCGTGCGCCACATCTCGTCGAGCGCGAGCCGGGCGTGCGGGTCCTGCTTCCAGCGCGACAGCGTGGCCCGGTCGGTCATGCACCACACGTCGAACCGCGGCCCGGCCAGCAGCGCGGGCATCGCGGCGAGCTGCCCGACCCGGAACCACAGCTCGAGGGCGCGCTTGAGGTTCTGCTCGATGAGCTCGTGCAGGCCCGCGTGGTGGCGCCCGGTACGCAGCCCGGCCGCGTAGTCAACGGCCGCCGACGCCGCCGCGGTGTCCTGGCGCAGCCGGTTGACGGCGGACTCGTACTGCGGCGGCACCCCGGTCTTCACCAGCGCGTGCAGGGCCACCTCGACGTGCTCGCGCACCGGCGCCACCGCGGCCTGCAGCGCCGTCAGGTGCTCGGGCGGGCACGTGGCCACCTCCGCCCACGCCGGCAGGGGCGCGGGCAGCACCGTGTGCATCGCGATGTCGTACTCCGGGTTGGCCCGCGCCTGCCGGGCCCGCGACACCCAGTCGCCGACCGCGTGCAGCCAGGCGGCCGCCTGGTCGTAGGTGACGGGCGGCACGTAGCCGGCGGTGCCCGGCCGCGCCGCGTAGTCGGTGTCCAGGAACGTCTCGCCGAGGGTCTGCAGCACGAACGCGTTCCACGCGGCCAGCAGCTGGCTCGTCGCCGCCGGGGGCGCGTTCCAGAGGCTCGGCAGCTGTTCGCGCAGCGTGTCGGCGGCGAGGATCTCGTCGTACGCCGCCCGCCCGGCCGCGCGCAGGGCCTCCAGGTAGACCGTGTCCCGCTCGCCGGCCAGCCCCGCGCGAAGGCGCGTCAGGAAACCGGGTAACTGGGGATCGGACACCACCACAAGGTAACGCCCGGTGGCCACCTCAGCTCGCGCGTGCGGAGGTGGCGTCCACCTCCGTGAGCTCGCCCATGTCGACCCCGGCCTGCGACAACAGCTCCGCGACCCGCCCGATCGTCAAAAAGTCGACGGTGTTGTCGCGATGGATCAGCCGGTACCACCGCGAGCCGCTCGGATGCCGCACGACCTCGACGCGCCAGTCGCCGCCGGGCGTCTGCATCGCGCCGATGACCTTCACGCAGCGAGGCTACTTCGCCCCCTGACCTGCACAAAGGCAAGATCGGTAAGTACATCGGTGTAATTCGGGGCGGGGCGGCTCAGGTGGGTTCGGCCGGGCGCATCGGCACGATCAGGTAGCGCAGGCCCGACGCGGGCGTGGTCACTTCGGTGGCGCGCAGGGCCGGCTGGATGTGCAGGGTCACCGTCTCGCCCGGGAAGGCGTGCAGGGCGTCGGCGAGCAGCCGGGCCTGGTAGGCGCGCGTGGCCCGGCCGGCTCGTAGGGCGGCCTTGACGGTCTCCTCCGACTCGCCGCGCAGCGGGTCGGCCGCCCGGACCAGGACCGCGCCCTCGACGGTCTGCAGCGTCAGGCGGCCGTGCTCCCCGGCGTAGGCGGCGGCGCGCTCGACCGCGGCGGCCAGCGTGCCGGCCTCGAGCTCCACCACGCACTCGGGGGTCACGTCGAGGAGGCGGTCGAACTGGGCGTCGGGGTACGCGTCGCCCAGGGTCGGGGTGACGGCTGAGCCCCCGGGCCAGGACAGGGCGAACCGGTCGCCGCTCGCGTGCAGGCCCACGGACTCGGCCCGGCCGAGGACCGGGGCGATGCGGGCAAGGAGGGCGGCCGGCACCAGCGCCTCGAACGGGGCGCCGACGGCCGGGACCGTGGCGGCGGCGAGGCGGTAGCGGTCGGTGGCGAGCAGGGTCAGGGCCTCGCCGGTGGCGCGGATCCGCACGCCGGTGAAGATGGGCAGGGCATGCTCGCGCGAGGCGGCCCCGGCGACGGCGGCCGCCGCGGCCCGCAGCGACGGCCCGTCGACGCGAACCGCCTCGGGCGGCAGCGACGCGGCCGGGAACCAGGCATCGGCGACCCGCGAGGTGGGCCCGGACGGCGGTGACAAGGCGCCCGCTGGGGACCCGGCGCCGGCCGGGGACCCGGCTTCGGCGAGGATCGGCAGCGCGAAACGGGCGCCGGGCACCGTCACCGCCAGCCGGGCGCCCTCCACCGCCAGCCGGGCCTCGGGCGACGGCAGCCCGCCCACCGTGTCGGCCAGGCCGCGCCGGGAGACCAGCGCGCGGCCCGGCGTGTGCACGGTTGCGGCAACGTCGAGGCGCACGGTCAGCGAGCCGTCGGTGGCCGTCAGCGTCAGCCCGGCCTCCCCGCCGTCGAGCAGGACCGCGGCGTGGACCGGCTGCGGCGAGCGGGCCGTGAGCAGCCGCACGGCCAAGGCGGCGGCGTCGGCGAGGGCCCGGGCCGCGACGGTCACGTCAAGGAAGCTCATGCCCGCACCTTAGCGACGGGGTACGACAAAAAATCGGCTACCGGAAGGCCCGCAGGCGCAGCGAGTTGGCCACCACGAAGACCGACGACAGGGCCATCGCCGCGCCCGCCAGCATGGGGTTGAGCAGGCCGAGCGCGGCGACCGGCAGGCCCACGACGTTGTACGCGAACGCCCAGAAGAGGTTGCCGCGAATGGTCGCCAGGGTCGCCCGCGCGAGGCGGATGGCGTCGACGGCGGCGAGCAGGTCCGGGCGTACCAGGGTCAGGTCCGCCGCCTCGATCGCCGCGTCGGCGCCCGTGCCCATCGCGAGCCCGAGATCGGCCTGGGCGAGGGCGGCGGCGTCGTTGACCCCGTCGCCGGCCATGGCCACGACGCGCCCGCGGGCCTGCAGGTCGCGTACCGCGGCGACCTTGCCCTCCGGCAGCACCCCGGCGATGACCTCGTCGATGCCGACCTCGGCGGCGACGGACCGGGCCACCTCGGGCGAGTCGCCGGTGAGCAGGACGGGGGTAAGGCCGAGGGACCGCAGCCGGCGTACCGCCTCCGCGCTCGTCGGCTTCACGGCGTCGGCGACCCGCAGCGAGCCCCGCACGGCGCCGTCCCACGCGACGAGGATGCCGTCGGCGTCGGCGTCGAGGCCGTGGGAACGCAGCAGCCCGGCGCGGCCCACGAGGACGGTGCGGCCCTCGACGGTCCCCTGGACCCCGAGGCCGGGGGCGTTGCGGAACCCGGTGACCTCCGGCAGTACCGACGCATCGGCCGCGGCCCGGGCCACCGCCCGCGCGACCGGGTGCTCCGACGCGTGCTCCACGGCGCCGGCCAGCCGCAGCACCTCGGCCGCGTCCTCGCCCGGGCGGGGCTCGACGGCCAGCAGCGTGAGGCGGCCGGTGGTGACGGTGCCGGTCTTGTCCAGCACGATCGTGTCGACCCGCCGGGTCTGCTCCAGGATCTCGGGGCCCTTGATGAGCACGCCGAGCTGGGCGCCGCGGCCGGTGCCGACGAGCAGCGCGGTCGGCGTGGCCAGGCCCAGGGCGCACGGGCAGGCGATGATGAGCACGGCGACGGCGGCGGTGAACGCGGCCGTGGTACCGCCGCCGGTGCCCAGCCGGAAGCCGAGCGTGGCCACGGCGAGGGCGATCACGACCGGGACGAACACGCCGGAGATGCGGTCGGCGAGGCGCTGGACGGCGGCCTTGCCGCTCTGCGCCTTGCGGACCAGCTCGGCCATGCGGGCGAGCTGGGTGTCGGCGCCGATGCGGGTGGCGCGCACGACGAGCCGGCCGCCGGCGTTGACGGTCGCGCCGGTGACGGCGTCCCCGGGGCCGACCTCGACCGGCACGGACTCGCCGGTGAGCAGGCTCGCGTCGACCGCGGAGCTGCCCTCCTCGACGACGCCGTCGGTGGCGATCTTCTCGCCGGGCCGGACCACGAACCGGTCGCCGACCCGCAGCTGCCCGGCGGGCACCCGGTGCTCGGCACCGTCGCGCAGCACCGCCGCGTCCTTGGCCCCGAGCTCGAGCACCATGCGCAGCGCGGACCCGGCACGGCGCTTGGCGCGGGCCTCGAAGTAGCGCCCGGCCAGCAGGAACAGGGTCACGCCGGCGGCGGCCTCGAGGTAGATGTCGCCGCTGCCGTCGGTGCGTTCGATCGCGAACGTGAACGGGTGCGTCATGCCGGGCTCGCCGGCCGAGCCGAGGAAGAGCGCCCACAGCGACCAGCCGAACGCGGCCAGGGTACCGACGGAGACCAGGGTGTCCATGGTGGCGGCCGCGTGCCGCAGGTTGACGAACGCGGCCCGGTGGAACGGCCAGCCGCCGTAGACGACGACGGGCGCGGCGAGCGTCAGGGAGGCCCACTGCCAGTAGGTGAACTGCCACGCGGGCACCATCGCCAGCAGGATCACGGGCACGGCGAGCACGGCGGTGACGAGCAGGCGGGTGCGCAGGTCGTCCGTCGGGTCCGGGGTTTCGACGACCGCCGCCGCCGTGTATCCGGTCTTCTCCACGGTCGCCACGAGGTCGGCCGGCGTCAGCGGGTCCGGGTACCGCACGCTCGCCGTCTCGGTCGCGTAGTTGACGGACGCGACGACCCCGTCCAGGCGGTTGAGCTTCTTCTCGATCCGGGTGGCGCAGGAGGCGCAGGTCATGCCGCCGATGGACAGCTCGATGTCGTGTACCGCGCTCATGTCGCCTCCGCGGTGAACTCGGCGGTGTGCACGGACCCGCCGTGCTGGAAGTCCAGGTAGAGCCGGTACCGCCCGGCCGAGGGCACCTCCGCGGTGAACCGGACCTCGGGGCCGGCCGGGCCCGTCTCCGGGTGGACGTGCAGGTAGGCGAGGTCGCCGGAGCGCAGCGCGACCAGGTGGCCGTAGGCGCCCAGGTACGGCTCCAGGTCGCTCACCGGCACCCCGGCGCGCTCGACGCGCAGGGCGAGCGGGGAGGCGGCCCCGGCGCGCAGGTCGCCCTTGAGCGTGACCGTGTACCCGTCGACGCTCGCGGTCCGGGCGGGCGCCGGCAGCGGGGCCGGCCGGTAGTCGCCGGGCGCGTCGATGTCGGCGCCGAGCGTGAGGCCCTCGGCGCGGCCGGCCGGCACGAAGTCGGCGAACGCCCGGTACGGCCCGGCGCCGGTGACCCGCACCGGAGCGCTCCACACCCCGCTCGCGTCGCGGACCGGGTGCAGGTGCTGGAAGCCGCCCAGGTCGCGGCGGACTACGATGAGGTGCAGCTCCTTGCCGTGCGCGGTGGTGTACGCGGTGACGGGCCGGCCGTCGGGGCCGTCGATGCGGAACCGGAGCTCGTCGCCGAAATCCAGCGGCACCAGCGAGTACCCCGCCGCGCTGATCTGCAGCCCGGCCGGGAGATGCTCGCCCATGTCCGCGTGCGCCGGGGCGGGCGGGGGCGCCACGGGCCCGGCCAGGTGACCGGCGCCGAGGGCGACCGCGAAGACGCCCGCCAGCCCGGCGGCGTACGCGCCGAGCCGTGCCGGCGCACTCAGGGTGGGCATGCTCAGGCCGCCACCGCGTAGCCGGCCTCGTCGACGGCGTCACGTACCGCCGCCGGGTCGAGCGGGCCGGCGCTGGTCACGGTCACGGCGCCGGTCGGCAGGTCGATCGCCACGGCGGAGACGCCGTCGAGGTGCCGCAGCTCCTCGGTCACCGCCTGCACGCAGTGCGAGCAGGTCATACCGGTCACGGTGTAGGTCGTCTGCATCGGGCGCTCCCTCGTCATTGTTACCCCCTGGGGGTACCTTCAAGGCTACGCCACGATAAACCCCAGGGGGGTATCCGCGTCAAGCGACGTACGTCACGCGTACGGCCGGTAGACCGCTCAGACGGCGCCCCGGTACCGCCCGGGCGCGGTACCGAAGCGGCGCTTGAACGCGGCCGCGAAGGCGAACTCGGAGGCGTACCCGACCCGCCGGGCCACGGCCCGCAGCGGCGCGTCGGACTCGCGCAGGAGGCGTGCGGCCAGCGTCAGGCGCCACCAGGTGACGTACGCCAGCGGCGGCTGCCCGGTGAGCTCGGCGAAGCGCCGCGCGAACGGTGCCCGCGACAGGCCGGCCAGCTGCGCGAGGGCCGCGACCGTCCACGGGCGCTCGGGGCCGGCGTGGATGGCGTCCAGGGCGGCGCGCACGGCCGGGTCGGTGAGCGCGGCCGGCTCGCCGTGCTCGGCGGACCAGGCGCGGAGGGTGTGCAGGAACAGCAGGTCGACGAGGGCGGTGACGCCGATGCTTGCGGCGTCCCCGCCGTCTTCCAGCTCGGCCGCCAGCAGTTCGATGAGGGTGCGGACGGCCCGGCTCCCGGTCCGGTGGATCAGATCGGGGACGGTGCGCAGGAGTGGATGCGTGCGAAGGTCAGTGAGCTCGTAGGCGGCGCAGAGGACGAGAGTTTCACCCCCCGAATCGGATATTTCACGATTTGTCGGCATCTCGCAGGGCTGCAGCGGTGTCCGCGGGTCGTCGGCCAGGGCGTGGCCGCGGCCGTCGGTCAGCAGCACCACGTCCCCGGCCCGCAGGCGGATCGGGTCGCCGTCCGGGATCAGCCAGCACTCGCCGCGCACCACGACCTGGAGGCCGACGGCGCCCGGGACCGCGGCGAAGCGCTGCCCCCACGGCGCCGCCCACGACTGCGCCGCCGCGACCGGGCGGCCGGTGCGCATCGCGGTCACCGCGTCGCTGAGTACGTCCATCGAGACGCGATCGTATGCGTCCGGGACGCGTACGCATGGGCGCGGCCCGCTCCCGCTCGTAGGTTCACAGGCATGAAGGCGATACGGATCCACACGTACGGGGACGCGTCGGTGCTGCGGCTGGACGACGTGCCGGTGCCCATCCCGGGCGACGGGCAGGTGCTGGTCGAGGTCGCGGGGACCTCGTTCAACCCCTCCGAGGTCGGGCTGCGCAACGGGTGGCTCCGCGGGGTGGTCGAGCTCTCCCTGCCGTACACCCTGGGCTGGGATCTTGCGGGAACCGTCGCGAGTGCCGGCGGCGGGCTCACCCCCGGCGACCGGGTGCTCGGGCGCGTCGACGGGGGCGCGGCCGCCGGGTTCGCGGTGGCCGACCCGGCGCTGCTCGTGCCGGCCCCGGCCGCCGTGCCGCTCGCCCACGCGGCCGCGCTGCCCGTCGCGGGCGTGACCGCGTGGCAGGCGGTGGTCGAGCACGCGCGGGTCGCGGCCGGGCAGACGGTGTTCGTCAACGGGGCCGGCGGCGGGATCGGCGGCTTCGCGGTCCAGCTGGCCCGGCGCGCGGGGGCGCACGTGACCGCGACGGCGAGCCCGCGCAGCGCCGCGGCGGTACGCGCGCTCGGGGCCGACGTCGTGCACGACTACGCGCGGGGGCTGCCCGCCGGCCCCTTCGACGTCGTGCTCCACCTGGTGCCCGGCGGCGCCGGCGTGCCCGGACTCGTCCGGCCCGGCGGGGTCCTGGTCTCGGTCACCGACCGGTTCCCGCCGCCGGCCGTGCACTTCGTGGTGCGCAACGACCCCGGCGACCTCGCCGCGCTGGTACGGCTCGTGGACGCGGGCGAGCTGCGGCTGGACATCGCGGCGGTGCGCACCCTGGCCGAACTCCCGGACGTGCACCGCGCCGCGGAGGCGGGCCGGCTGCGCGGCAAGACGATCGTCACCGGTTGAGCCGGGGCCGCAGCAGCGCGGCCACGTCGAGGGCGCGGCTCGCCGGGGACCGGGGATCGCCGGGTTTCCAGTTCTCGGCCGTCCACACGTCGCAGAGCACGGCCTTGACGAAGCCCCACGCGACCAGCCGGTCCGGCGGCTGTCCCAGCAGTTCGGCGAGCCGCTCGAGGCGGCCCGGCACCAGGGCGAGCAGCGCCGGGTCGCGGTCGGCGGGCTCGGGGTTGAAGAGCCAGGAGCCGATCTCGTACCCGGGGTCGCCGGTCAATCCGTGCGGGTCGATCGCCAGCCAGGGCGCCCGCCCCGCCGACAGCACGTTGTCGTGGTGCAGGTCGCCGTGCAGCAGCACCCGCGACGGCGCCGACGCGCACAGCTCGCGCATGAGACCGGCCGCGGTGGCGACGAACGCGCGGGGGAGCGGGTCGTCGCCCGGGAAACGGGCCAGGTGCCGGTCGAACGCGCGCACCTGGCCGAGCACGTCGGGCAGCAGGGGTTCGGCCGTGTCGTGCGGAACGGGCACGTGCAGCTCGCGCATCACGCCGGCGACGGCCGCGGTCGCCTCGGCGTCCGGCACGTCCCGGGCCCGCACGCCCGGCTCGGCCCGCTCCAGCAGCAGGGCCCCGCGCCCGGGGTCGGCCCGCAGCAGCCGTACCGCCCCCCGCCCCCCGAACGCCGCCAGCGCCCGCGACTCCTCCGCGAGCGAGTCCCCGCCCGGCACCCCGAGCTTGAGCACGACGGGCTCGCCCGCGGCGGTGGTGGCCGCGGCGACGAAGTGGAACGTGAGGTCGTACGGCGCGCCGACGGCCAGCCCCCACCCGGCGGCGACCTCGCCGAGGGTCGCGGGCAGCGTATCGAGCCAGCGGGCCCCGGCCTCGCCCCAAACGGCGGTGACGTTCCGCCGGAATACCGACATGCCGCCCATCCTGTCAGGCGTGCGTCAGTCACGACCCTCGGGCGGGTTCGGCCCCCATCATGGGCCCATGTTCGGACGCTTCCGGCAGCAGCCCGGCGACCTCGGCGGCCCGCCCGACCTGTTCGCGCTGCCCCCCGTGCCCGTCGGCGACCCGCAGGGGCTGGCCGCCGTGCCGGTCGACCTGCTCGGCGCGTACCTGCGCCACCCCGTCGAGTCGATCGGCCCCCTGGACCCGCTGGGCCCCGAGGCGACCGGCTTCCTGGGCAACGCCATCCGCAAGGGTCTGCGCGAACGCGGCGCCGGCGCCCCCGAGCCCGTGCCCGGCCTGCACGAGGCGCGGATGCGCGCCCAGGGCATGAGCGAGGAGCAGATCGAGCAGCTCCGGGCGACCCAGGCCGGGCAGCACCCGCCGGCCGGCTGGACGGTGCGGTTCACCGGCGACACCTACGCGTCGGTGCTCCCGCAGCCGCACGGCGTCGACGGCACCGCGTTCCGGAGCATGCGGCAGCGGTACCGCCGGCAGCCCCCCGCGCCCGGCGTCCTACCGGTGCCGGGCACCCCGTACGAGTCCTACCACGACGGAGGCGCCCTGACCGCGGGCGGCCGCGCGCACGACGTCGCCGTGCAGTCGCCGGGCCTGCACGCCCGGCACTTCGTCGAGATCCTCGCCGGCCTGGCCGCGGTGACGCTCCGGGTTCTGGGCAGCTGAGCCTCAGGGGCTTGCCGGGGCCGTTCCCTGATGCGGCTGGGGTCCACGCACGCCGATGCTGGTGGTACACCAATCGTGATGGGAGAACGACAATGGACAGCGTGTACGGCTCGATGCGCCGGCAGGGTCTCGTCCGGCCGATGCACGGCCGGCTCCTCGGCGGCGTGTGCGCGGGCCTCGGGCAGCGCTTCGGCCTGGACCCGTGGATGGCGCGCCTGCTCTTCGTCCTGGTCCTGCTGATCATCCCCGGCAGCCAGATCCTGATCTACCCGATCCTGTGGCTCCTGATGCCGTCCGAGGCCTGATCGCCTGGCTACCCTTCGCGGGTGGATGATCGCGACTTCGGACCGGCCGGCCCCTACGAGATCGGCTCGTCGACGTGGCCGGGTCTGGCCAAACTGGCGGAGGAGGCCGGCGAGCTCGTACAGATCCTGGCGAAGCTCGTCGGCGCCTCGGGCCGCGACACCTACTACGACGGTACCGATCTGCGGGCGCGCCTGGTCGAGGAGTGCGGCGACCTGCTCGCGGCCGTCACGTTCTTCACCGAGACGAACGCGCTGGGGCCGGCGGTGGACGCCCGCGCCCGGGCCAAACTGGAGCTGTTCCGCCGCTGGCACGCGGAGGGCTGATCTTCGCGGGCTTCTTCGAAAGCGAAAAGTCCGACATCCAGGACGCGATCGAAAAGTCCGACACTTCGTGATCGGACTTTTCGCATTTATCGCCGGACAGGGTATAAATCCGAAAAGTCGGGGCGCGGAGCGCCCGACTTTTCGCGCCAAATGGTGCGCCCGGCCCGCAGGGGAGCGAGCCGGGCGCCTTGTACAAAAGACCTCAGCAGCCGATGCGCGAAGCGCCGACCGCCACGTCGTCGTACCACAGCGTGTCCGAACCGTCGCCGTAGGCCTCCCAGCCCAGGCGCAGGTCGGTCACCTGCGGCTTCCACGAGCGTGCCAGCCACTGCTGGTCGATGTCCGCCGTCGGCGTGCCGTCCACGGTCAGGCCGGGCACGGCCGTCCCGTCGAGCCACGTCGACAGCGTGCCGCGCCCGTCGACCATGAACTCCACGCAGTTCCAGGAGTTCGTCGGCAGCGGCTTGGACGTGGCCACGCCGGCCGGGCTCTGGGCCGGCAGGGTGGCGTCGTCCGACTCGCGGTTCCACTGCAGGGCGCCGTTCTGCCCGCCCATGCGCAGGTCCTTGCCGCCGTCGCCGTTGTCCTTCAGCGCCGCGAACGCGACGTGCTGGGCCGGCAGGGCGGTGGTGTGGCGCACGTAGAACCGGCCGTACCACACCGACCCGAGGCCGCTGAGGTCCTTGGTCGGCTTCACCAGGACGTGGTTGCAGTACCCGGCCGCGCCGTTGATGCGCACCGACTTGCCCCCGCTGTGGGCGACGGACGAGTCGACGGTGGCGGTGCCGGAGCCCTGGCAGTTGGCGAACGACGTGGTCCAGTCGCCGGACACGGCGGTGCCGGTCTGGTTCTCGAACCCGTCGCAGAACGCGGCCCCGGTGCAGCCGGCCGGCGTGCCGCCGCCCGGGCTGGTGCTCGGGGTCGGACCCATCGAGCGCGAGGGCGAGACCGACGCGGTCGGTGAGGTCGGGCTGCCGCCGTTGGCGGCGCAGGACAGCGTGGGGGCGGTACCCGCGTTGCCGTTGCCGAGCATGCCGAAGTTGGTACTGCCGCCGGCCGGGACGGTGCCGTTCCAGGCCACGTTCGCGGCGGTCACCGCCGTGCCGGACTGGGTGACGGTGGCGTTCCAGCCCTGGGCGACGGTCTGGCCCCCGGTGTAGTTCCAGCCGACCTTCCAGGAGGAGATCGGGGCCGAGCCCGGGTTGGTGACCTTCACGTCGGCCTGGAAGCCGCCCTGCCAGCTGCTGGTGATCGAGTACGTCGCCGTGCAGCCCGCGTTGCCCCCGTTGCCGGGGGGCGAGGAGGACGCCCCCGGGCTCGACGGGCTCGACGGGGGCCTCGAGGTCGGACCACTGGAGGTGGGGCCGCCCGTGGAGCCGCCGGTGCCGTCGCCGACGCCGGTGACCTGGCCGTTGCCGCCGTCGAAGGTGACGTCGGAGCAGCCGTAGAACGTCTCCGTGCTGTCCGAGCGGGACCAGACCGAGTAGATGATGTGCCGGCCCGACTTGGCCGTCGGCAGCCTGCCGCTCCAGTAGTAGTGCCCGTCAGTGGTACCGGGCGATCCGACCTGTGGCGGGTTGGTCGCCTGCAGGAACGGGGTCGACTCGAGGTCGTTCCAGGTGATCTGCCTGCTCGGGTCGAAGCCGTCCTTGGTGACGTACAGCGAGAACGTGCCCGGGTGGGCCGCCCAGTTGCTGTAGTCGAACTCCATCGTCGCGCCCGCCGTCAGGTGCGTCAGCGGCCAGTCGGTGCGGACCAGGTCGAAGCCCGAGAAGTCGTACACCTTGGCGTCGGCGCTGCACAGCTTCCCGTCGGGGATGAAGCCGGACATGCGCCCGGCCCCGTCGGAGCGCAGCATCGCGAACCAGTTGTACAGCGCGTTCGGGCCCATCTGCGCAACGGCGGCGGCGCAGGCCGGGTTCTTCGGCTGGATCGCTCCGGTGGTGCTGAGCCCGTCCTTCCAGCACAGGTACTGACGGCTGCCCGGCTGCATCAGCGCGCCGTGCGCGGAGGCCGGGGCCGCGAACACCGCGACCGACCCGGTTCCGGCCAGGACCGCGGCAAACCACAGCGCGAGCCTTCTTCGTCGGTTCATGCCCAACCTTCCATCCCATCGAGGGCAATCCATTTACCGGATTGAAGGTCGGTGAGCAGCGAAGTGACAATTCCGAAACACGTTTCGTGCGTGGGTGCTGGCAAATGCGATGAAAGATTCATCACGGGACGCTGGCTACCCGCATGTGCGGGTGGATAGGCTCCTGTCGCCCGATGGGCCATTTGTCCGTGCCACATTGTCGATATCTCATATACGTGGAGTACTCGATGGGTTCGTCACCGCTGCGCGTCGCCATCGTCGGATCCGGCATCGGCGGCCTCGCCGCCGCGGTCGCCCTGCAGGCCAAGGGCTTCGAGGTCGAGGTGTTCGACCAGGCGGGCGAGCTGAGCGCGATCGGCGCCGGCATCGCGCTCGGCGGCAACGGCATGCGCGTCCTGGACGACCTCGGCGTCGGCCGGGCCGCCCGCGACGTCGCGAGCAACCTACAGCGCATCCAGTTCCACCACTGGCGCTCCGGCGAGATCTTCTACGAGCACCCGATGGGCGACTGGTACGACGAGCGCATGGGCGGCCCGTTCCTGGGTATCCACCGCGCCGACATGCACCAGGTACTCCTCGACGCCTACCAGGGCGAGCCGCAGCTCGGCCGGCGCGCCGCGGCCGTGCACGAGTCGCCCGACGGCGCCGAGATCGAGTTCGCCGACGGCACCAAGGTGCAGGCCGACATCGTCGTCGGCGCCGACGGCCTGCGCTCCGCGGTGCGCCACCACGTCGCCGGCCCAGACGAAGCCGTGTTCTCGGCAATGAGCTGCTTCCGCGGCCTCGTCCCGGCGCAGAAGGTGCCGGGCTCGGAGTCGATGGGCCTGACCTTCATGCTCGGCCCCGGCCGGCACCTGGTGATCTACCCGGTCCGCGGCGGCGAGCTGGTCAACTTCGTGGCGTACGTGCCGGACCCCGAGTGGACCCTCGAGTCCTGGTCGTCCAAGAGCGAGCCGGCCGAGGCGGTCGCGGCGTTCGACGGCTGGAACGACACCGTCGTGTCGATGCTGTCCAACGTCGAGGAGGTCGGCCGCTGGGCCCTCTACGACCGCGAGCCGCTGCGCAAGTGGAGCACCGACCGGGTCACGCTGCTCGGCGACGCCGCGCACCCGATGCTCCCGCACGCCGGGCAGGGCAGCAACCAGGCGATCGAGGACGCCGCCGCACTGGCGTTCTACCTGACCGCCGACGGGCTGTCGGTGGCCGAGGCGCTGCAGCGGTACGAGCACCTGCGCAAGGCCCGCACGCGGAAGATCCAGATGGGCTCGCGTGGCAACGCGGCCTGCTTCCAGGTGCCCGACGGCCCGCCGGCCGACGAGCGCAACGCGCGCCTGCAGTCGCTGCCGGACAACGTGGCCTGGATCCACGGGTACGACATCTTCGCCGACCTGCAGGAGACGAAGTAGACCTCGAGTGCCCGCCGGGCCTGGACCCCGGCGCCCTCCCCGCCCAGCTGCACCGCTGGGCGGGGTCACCGGCGATGCGGGACCTGGTGTCCGCGTTCGGCGGCGAGCTCCCGGGCGAAGATCTCCTCGCCTGGCTCGACGCGTTCTCCGACGCGCACTGGAACTTCCGCGGCCGCCTCGGCGGCGTGGAGCGCGACCGCATCCGCGTCGACCTGCCGCCGCAGCTGGCCGCGGCGGCCCTGGACGCGGCGGCGGGGCTCGGGCTGACGGGCAGCGCCGAGCCGCCCCACGACGAGTACGCCCACGTGCTCGTCCTCGGCGGCCTCGCCCGTGCCTGCCTGCAGCGCACCGAGCACGCCGCCCGCCTCGCCGCCGCCCGGCGGATCGGCTCCGTCGCGGCCCTGGGCAGCCTCCGCCCGCTCGGCCCCGAGGAGCGCGCCGTCCCCGGCGTCGAGGGCTGCGCGACCGAGGCGGACGCGCTCGCCGCTGGGGTGAAGGCCGCGTTCGGCGGTGACGTCCCCGTGCTCGTCGCGCCGCCGCGGGCGCCGGGCGCGGGCCGCGCGAACACCGCCGACACCTACGAGCACTGGGCCGCCCTCGCCCGCCCGCGGGCCGACCAGCGCATCCTCGTCGTCACCTCGCCGCTGTACGTGCCGTTCCAGCACTGCGACGCGATCCGGATCCTTGGGCTGCGGTACCGCTGCGGCATCGACACCGTCGGCTTCGACCCGCTCCGGGCGAGCACGCCCCAGCCGCCCGGGGCCGCGGGGCCGGACCGCTGCCTGCAGGAGATCCGCTCCGCGATCCGCGCCGCCCGCGCCCTGCTCGCCGCGGTCGCCTGAGATGCCGCCGTCGCCTCAGATGCCGCCGTCGCCTGGGACGTGGCTCGACGAGCTCGCCGCGCGGTCGCCCACGCCCGCCGTCGCGGTGGCGGTGTTCGACCGGGAGCGGGTGCTCGCGCACGCCGTGCGCGGGGTCGCCGACCTGGGCACGGGGCGCCCGGCCACGCCCGCGTGCTGGTGGGACCTCGCGAGCCTGACGAAGGTCCTGGTGACGCTGCCGGCCGTGCGGGCGCTCGGCCTGCCGGGGGACCGGGCGATCGGCGAGCTGTGGCCGCGCGCCGCCGGGCGGGCCGCGGGCCGGGCGAGCGTCGACGACCTGCTCGCGCACCGCTCCGGGCTGCCGGCCACGGCGCGCTACTACGAGACGCTGCGCGGGCCGGCGATCGTCGACGCGGCCCTCGACACCGAGCCTTGCGAGCCGGGGCCCGTGTACAGCGACCTCGGGTACATCATCCTCGGCGCCCTCGTCGAGGACCTCACGGGCCGGCCGCTCGACGGCGGCGGCCTGCGGATGGGCGGCCCGGTGGCGCCCGCGGTCGCGACCGAGCGGTGCCCGTGGCGGGGCCGCCTCGTGTGCGGCGAGGTCCACGACGAGAACGCGTACGCGATGGGCGGGTACGGCGGCCACGCGGGTGCGTTCGGCACCCTCGGCCGGGTCGTCGCCGCGGCCCGCCCGTTCCTCGGCCCGCCGCCGCCGTGCCTGGCCGAGAGCGCGGCGGGGGAGCGGTTCGCGGCCGGGTGGTGGCTGCACCCGACGCGCGGGATCGGCGGGCCCGGCGCCGGCCCGGACGGGTTCGGGGCGACCGGTTTCGTCGGCAACCGGCTCTGGTTCGAGCCTTCGCGGGGGTACGGCGTGCTGGTGCTCAGCAACCGCATCCACCCGGTGCGCGGCGACCGGGGCCCGTTCGCGGCGTGGTGCGACGAACTTTTCTCCCGCGTCGCCGTCGAAATCCGCTGACCCTCTTCGACGCGTTGGCAGAAGCATCCAACGCCTCGAAGGGAACCACCACCATGACCCGGTACTCGCTCGCGGCCGGCACCGCCGCCGCGCCGCTGTTCGCCGTCGTCGCCCTCGCCCAGGCCGCCACCCGCGACGGCTACGACATCACCCGCCACCCGGTCAGCATGCTCAGCAACGGCGACCTCGGCTGGGTCCAGATCGCCTCGTTCCTGGCGACCGGGCTGCTGTCGATCGCCGCCGCCCCCGGCACCCGGGCCGCCCTGCGCGGCGGGCCCGGCGAGCGGTGGGCGCCGCGGCTGCTCGTGCTCATCGGCGCCGGCATGCTGATCGCGGCCGTGTTCCGGCTCGACCCGGCCGACGGCTTCCCGGTCGGCACCCCGCTGGGTCAGCCGACGTCGTTCAGCTGGCACGCGATCGTGCACAACATCGGCGGCAGCCTGTCGTTCTTCTCGATGATCGCGCTGTGCTTCGTGCTGGCCCGCCGCTTCGCCGCCGACGGGCAGCGCGCGTGGGCGTGGGCCGGGCGGGTCTGCGCGGTCGCGTTCTTCGCCCTCCTCGCGTGGGCGTTCACCGGCGGCGCGGACGGCGCCCTGACCCTGTTCGCCGGCGTGCTGCTCGCCTGGGGCTGGATCGCGGCCACCTCAGGGATCCTGCTCCGGCGGAGCTCCGGGTCGCGTCGGGGTTCTGCCCGGATGTCCGCAACGGCGCGGGCGACGACGCTCGTGGCATGACCTCCTCCTCGCTCGTGCGCACCGGCGCCATCGCGGCGCCGGTGCTGCTGTTCGGCTACGGCGCGCTGCGGCTCATCGACGGCCTCGACGGCCACCACGACAAGGGCGCCTGGATGTGGAACACCGGCCACGTCATGTTCTTCGCCGCGATGGCGCTGCTCGGCGCGTTCGCCGTCGCGGTGCGCCGGCTGCTGCCGTTCCGCGACTTCCGCAACCGCCTCGCCGCCAACCTCGCGGTGATCGCCACCCTCGCCGGCATGGTGGCGTTCCTGTGGGTCATCGTCGGCGACCTCGCGCCGCGCTTCGCCGACGCCGCCCCGCTGCCGTTGCCGCTGCAGATCGTCGGGCAGGCCGCGCTCGTGCTCGGCCTGGTGACGCTGCTGGTGCAGCTCGTCCGCGCGGGCCGGGCGCCGGCCTGGAGCCCGATCGCGGCGCTGTTCGCGTTCCTGATGATCCCGGTGAACCTCGACCTGATCCCGGTCGCCGCGGCCCTGCTCTTCGTCGGCCTGCTGCCGCTGGCCGGCGCCCGGCGCGGCACCCCGGTCAGGGCCTGAGCCGCTTGAAGAAGAAGCTGCAGTCCTCCAGGGTGCCGGCCGGGTCGGTGGCGTACTCGGGCACGATGCCGTACCGCGTCCAGCCCGCCGTCTCGTAGAGCCGCTCGGCGGGGCTGCCGGTCGCGGTGTCGAGCAGCAGCAGGCTGGCGCCCGCGCCGGCGGCGGCCGCCTCGGCGGTGGCCAGCAGCGCCCGGCCCAGGCCGCGTCCCCGTTCCCGGCTGTGCACCATGAGCTTGAGCACCTCGGCCCGGTGCCGGCCGTTGGGCTTGGGTTCGAGGGCGAGGCTGACGGTACCGATGACGGCGCCGTTGTCCTCGGCCAGCCAGACGTGCAGGGCGCCGTCGCGCACGGCCGCCTCGCGGGTGCGCCACCACGCGGCGGCGTCGCCCGGGCCGAACGGGGCCCGGAAGCCGACCGAGGCGCCGTGCGCGACGGCGTCGGCGAGGACCTCGGCGAGGGCGTCGACGCGGCCGGGGTACGCCCGCGGGGTGAGCCGGGTGATCGTGGGCATGGCGCTCCTCAGGGCATGACGATGAGCAGGACGTAGCGGACCGCCGCCGGCCCGGGGTTGACGAACCGGGAGGGGCCCCAGAGGCGGTACCGCAGGCAGTCCCCGGCCCCGACCGCGTGCCCGGCGCCGCCGACGGTGAGCTCGAGCCCGCCGTCGAGGACCCACAGGTGGTGCTCGAGCCCCGCGACCGGCGGCTCCTCGTAGGTGATGTCGGCCCCCGGCTCCAGCACCGCCTCGACCACCTCGCCGCGCAGCCCCGGGTGCGGCGGGGAGACCGAGCGGCGGGTGTACCCGGTCACGCGGTCCCGCCACACCGGCTGGGCCCCGGCCCGCACGAGCTGCGGCGGCTCCGGCTCGACCTCGGCGAGCAGGCGCGACATCGGCCGCCCGTACGCCGCGCACAGCCGGCCCAGCAGCGCCGCCGTCGGGCTGATCTCGCCGCGCTCCAGCCGCGACAGCGTCGAGCGGCTCACCCCGGCGCGCCCGGCGAGGTCGTCGAGCGACCAGCCCCGCTCGGCGCGCAGCTCGGCGAGGCGCCCGGCCAGCTTGGTCTCGAGATCGTCTCCCACATGCGGGACGATATCCCAGATCCGGGAGATGCGGCGGTGTGGTGGTCGTCACCGCGGGCTGGGACGATCGGCGCATGAGCGAGGTGTCCATCGACAGCGTCCACGGCGCGATGCCCGCGTACCTGGCCGTGCCGGCGGGTCCCGGCCCGCACCCGGGCGTCGTCGTCATCCACGACGCCATGGGCATGGGCCAGGACACCCGCGACCAGGCCGACTGGCTGGCCGGGGAGGGGTACCTCGCGCTGGCCCCGGACCTGTTCTTCTGGGGCCGGCCGATGACCTGCCTGCGCACCATCTTCGCCGACGTACGCCGCCGCTCGGGCCCGACCTTCGCCGACGTCGAGGCGGCCCGCTCGCTCCTGGCCGCCGACGAGCGCTGCACCGGCCGGATCGGCGTCATCGGCTTCTGCCTGGGCGGCGGGTTCGCGCTGCTGCTGGCGCCCGGGCACGGTTTCGCGGCGGTGAGCGCCAACTACGGCAGCGTGCCGAAGGACGCCGCGGACCTGCTGCGCGACGCCTGCCCCGTGATCGGCAGCTTCGGCAGGCGCGACCTGACCCTGCGCGGGGCGGCGACGCGGCTGGAGGCGGCGCTGACCGTGTGCGGGGTGCCGCACGACGTGAAGGAGTACCCGGACGCGGGCCACGGCTTCCTGAACGACCACGTGCGGGCGGGCGACCCGATCCCGCTGATGGTGCGCCTGGGCAAGCCGTTGCTGCGGTACGGCCCGCACGAGCCCTCGGCCGCCGACGCGCGCGAGCGCATAACGACCTTCTTCGCCGAGCACCTGGCGTGACGTACCCGAGCGTCATTACCGGGCGCGCAGGTGGTCCGGGGCGGCCGGGCGGGGGCCGAAGATGAACCCTTCCGCGCAGGTGAAGCCGGGTCACGCGCCCGGCGGCGACCGTTGGGCCCGTAACCGCCCCGTGCCTGGGGCGACACCCCGATACGAGGAGACTTCCGTGACCAGTTCGACCGCTGAGCGCCAGGAATCGGGCATGGAGCAGCAGGGCATGGGCATCGACCATCCGCTGCTGCTCGCCGCGCTCATGTCCCGCCGCGAGGAGCACGACAGCATCATGGACCACCCGTTGATGCTCGCCGCCCTCACCCGCCGCCGCGGCCGGCGCTCGGGCATCGAGCACCCGCTCTTGCTCGCGATGCTCATGCAACGCCGCGAAGAGGAGGGCGAGGGCATGATGGACAACCCGTTGCTGCTTGCGGCCCTGCTCTCGCGCCGCTGACATGGCCCAGGACGACAACGGGGGCGGCCAGCCGGTCGACGGCATGATCGACGACCTGATTCTCGACATCCTCAACGACGCCGGGCGGGGGGTGGGCGCACCCGCGTCGATGGTGCCGCAGCTGCCGCGGGGCACGCCGCTGCTGGAGCGGGTGCTGCTCGCCGAGGCCGTCGCCGGGGCGCTCGCCGACGCGCTCGCCCCGGCCCTGGCCACCGCCCTCACGCCGCGCATCCTGCACTTCATGGAAGGCTCCGAGCCGGCCCCGGCCAAGCGCCCGGCGGCCCGCTCGAAGCCCGCGAAATAAAGCCCTGCTGAAAGGCCGCGACAAAGCGGGCTCGAAGCCCGCGAAACAGACAGCGCAGCAACGCACGGCGCCTCCCGGCGGTTGAACCCGCCGGGAGGCGGCCGTGGCCGCGCCCTCGCCCGAGCGCCTCGCCGCCGGGCCACCCCGGAGGAGGCGGCGGCCGCGGAGCACGTGGCGTCGTCGCCGGAGGTGCAGATGTGCCGCCGGAAGTAGGCTGCGGGGCATGTCGTACGCGTTGTTCAAAGAGGCCCGCGATCTCCTGCTGGCCACGCGGGAGGACTACGCCGCCGCCCTGGAGCGGTTCCGCTGGCCCCGGCTCGGCGAGTTCAACTGGGCGCTGGACTGGTTCGACTCCGTCGCCGCTGGAAACGACGCGCCCGCACTGTGGATCGTCGAGGAGGACGGGCGCGAGGAGCGGTACTCCTGGGCCCAGATGTCCGAGCGCTCCAACCGCCTCGCCAACTGGCTGCGCGCCCAGGGCGTGGCCCGCGGCGACCGGCTCGTGCTCATGCTCGGCAACCAGGTCGAGCTGTGGGACACGATCCTCGCCGCGATGAAGCTCGGCGCGGTCATCATCCCCGCCACGCCCCTGCTCGGCCCGGCCGACGCCCGCGACCGGGTGCTGCGCGGCGGCGCCCGGCACGTCATCGCCGGGGCCGCGTCCGCGGGCAGGTTCGCCGGCGTCGACCCGGAGGTGACCCGGATCGCGGTCGGCGGCGAGGCCGAGGGCTGGCTGCCGTACACCCTCGGCGACGACCCGACGTTCACCCCGGACGCGCCCACGAACGCCGCCGACACCCTGCTGCTGTACTTCACCTCCGGCACCACCGCCCGCCCGAAGCTCGTGGAGCACACCCACGCGTCGTACCCGGTCGGGCACCTGTCCACGATGTACTGGATCGGCCTGCAGCCCGGCGACGTGCACCTCAACATCTCCTCGCCCGGCTGGGCCAAGCACGCCTGGAGCAACGTCTTCGCCCCCTGGAACGCCCAGGCCTGCGTGTTCATCTACAACTACACGCGCTTCGACGCCGCCGCGCTCATGCGCGAGATGCAGCGCTGCGGCGTGACCAGCTTCTGCGCGCCGCCGACCGTGTGGCGGATGCTCATCCAGTCCGACCTCTCCGCGCTGCCGTCCCCGCCGCGGCTGGTCGTCGGGGCCGGCGAGCCGCTCAACCCGGAGGTCATCGAGCGGGTACAGCAGGCGTGGGGAGTGACGATCCGCGACGGCTTCGGCCAGACCGAGACGACCGTGCAGATCGCCAACCCGCCCGGCCAGCCGGTCAAGCCGGGCTCGATGGGCCGCCCCGTCCCCGGGTACGCCGTCGCCCTCATCGACCCCAACACCGGCGAGCCCGGCGAGGAGGGCGAGATCTGCCTCGATCTCGCCGCGCGCCCGCTGGGCCTCATGACCGGCTACCACGGCGACGAGGCCCGCACCGAGGAGGCGATGGCCGGCGGCTACTACCACACCGGCGACATCGGCTCCCGCGACGCCGACGGGTACATCACCTATGTCGGCCGCGCCGACGACGTGTTCAAGGCCTCCGACTACCGCATCTCCCCGTTCGAGCTGGAGAGCGTCCTGATCGAGCACGACGCCGTGGTCGAGGCCGCGGTGGTGCCCTCGCCCGACCCGGTGCGCCTGGCCGTGCCCAAGGCCTACGTGGTGCTCGCCGCCGGCTGGGAGCCCGGCGAGGAGACGGCCCGGTCGATCTTCGAGCACTGCCGGGCGCACCTGTCGCCGTTCCAGCGCATCCGCCGCCTCGAGTTCGCCGAGCTGCCCAAGACCATCTCCGGCAAGATCCGCCGGGTGGAGCTGCGCGGGCAGGAGCGCGACAAGCACCCCGACCCGACGGTGCCGGCCGAGGGGGAGTACTGGGACGTCAGCCGGTGAACCGCTGCACCAGCAGCGCGGCGCCGAGCCCGAGCATCGCCGCCCCGGCCAGGCGGGTCGTCCACGCGGCGACCCCCGGCCGGGCCGCGGCCACCGCGCGCGAGACCGACCCCAGCGCCAGGTAGAAGGCCACACAGGTCAGCACGAACGTCAGCCCGAGCGCGGCGAGCTGCAGCCACACCGGCCAGGCGGAGGACGGGCGGCTGAACTGGGGCAGCAGCGCCACGAACAGCAGCAGGCCCTTCGGGTTGAGGGCGCTCACGGCGACGCCCTGGCGGAACAGGCCCGTCGTCGCCGCCCGTTCGAGCGGCCCCGGGCGGCGGACCAGGGTGCGGGCGCCGTGCCAGATCAGATAGCCGCCGCCCGCCACTGTCAGCGCCGTCATCGCCACGGCCGAGCGGGCCACGAGCGCGCCGACGCCGGCCGCGACCAGGACGGTGAGCGCCGAGTACCCCGCGGCGAGGCCCGCCACCGCCGGAAGGACCCGGGGCGCGCCCAGCACGAACGCCCAGTCGGGGCCGGGCACGGCGATCAGCAGCAGGGACAACAGCCAGAACGCGGCGAGGGCGCTGACGGGCATGCCGGCAACGTATCGACTTTTCCGCCGAAGGTGCTTCCAACTTCTGCCCCGTCCGGGCGCAAAAGTGGAAGGATCTGCCCCCGTGGACGCCATCGACCGGAAGATGCTTGCGCTGCTGCAGGACGAGGGGCGGCTGACCGTCACCGAGCTCGCCGCGCGGGTCGGGCTCAGCCTGTCGCCGTGCCACCGGCGGCTGCGGGACCTCGAGGGGCGGGGGGTCATCAAGGGGTACCGTGCCATCGTCGACGCGGATGCGGTCGGGCTGACGTTCCAGGCGCTCGTGTTCGTGACGATGCGGCAGGAGGACCGCGAGACGCTGCTCGGGTTCGAGGCGGCGGTCGCGCGGATCCCCAACGTCGTACAGGCGCAGCGGCTCTTCGGCGACCCCGACTACCTGCTGCGGATCGTGACCGCGGACCTCGCGGCCTACCAGCGGTTGGAGGACGATGTGCTCGCGGTCCTGCCCGGCATCCAGCGGCTCAACTCCACGCTGGTCATGAAGCACGTCGTGGCCGACCGGCCGCTGCCCGCCTGATGGCCGGGGACCAGCCGCACCCGGCGCGGGTGTACGACTACCTGCTGGGCGGGCGCGAGCACTACGCCGTCGACCGGGCCGCGGCCGAGGCCGGGCTCGCCGCCAACCCCAGCAGCCGCGTCCCGCCCCGGGAGAACCGCGGCTTCCTGCGGCGGGTCGTGCACCACCTCGCGGCCGAGCACGGCGTGCGGCAGTTCCTCGACATCGGCACCGGCATCCCGACCTCGCCGAACGTGCACGAGGTGGCGCAGGCGGCCGACCCCGGGGCGCGGGTCGTCTACGTCGACAACGACCCGATCGTGCTCGCCCACGCCCGCTCGCTCCTGCAGGGCCGCACCGCCTACGTCGACGCGGACCTGCGCGACGCCGAGCGGCTCCTCGCCGCGCCCGGGCTGCGGGCGACGATCGACCTGCGCCGGCCCGTCGCCCTCATGCTCGTCGCGGTCCTGCACTTCGTCGAGGACGACGACAAGCCGCACGACGTCGTGCGCCGCCTCGTCGACGCGCTGCCGCCCGGCAGCTTCCTCGCCCTGTCGCACCTGACCGGCGACTTCGACCCGGCGGCGTGGGAGCGGGTCGCCGCCGTGTACGCGCGCGACGGCGTCGCCATGCGCGTACGGTCGCGGGCCGAGATCGCCGCCTTCTTCGACGGCCTCGACCTGCTCGAGCCCGGCCTGACCGTGGTGACCCGCTGGCGGCCGGACGCCGAGGTGGACCGCCGCGCCACCGACGCCGAAGTTTCCGTGTACGGCGGCGTGGCCCGCGTCCGCTAGAGGTCCGCCCGGATCAGGCTGTACACGGCCATGTCGGCCCGGAGGCCCTGGCGGGTCGGGGCGAGGCTTCGCAGTACACCTTCGAATTGAAAGCCCGCGGCCTCGGCGGTGCGCCGCGATGCCGCATTCGTCGTGTCCGCCTGCAGGTGGACCCGCTCCAGGCCCACGTCCCGCAGCGCCCACCGGGCGACCGCCGCCGCCCCCTCGGCCGCGTAGCGGTGCCCCCGCGCCCACGGCGCCGTCCAGTAGTGGATCTCCGCGGTGCGCGCGTCCCAGTCGGCGCCGAACAGCGCCACGTGCCCGGCGAGCCGCCCGCCGGCCCGGGGCGCCAGCGCGAACCCGACGCCCTTGCCGTCCAGCCGCCGCTGCTCGATCCCGCTCGTGCACCACGCCACCGCCGTGGGCAGATCGGCGCCCGCGTACGGGTAGCCGACCGGGGCGCTGCCGACGAACGCCGCGTCCTGCCAGGCGGCGTGCACGTCGGGCGCGTCGGCGGCGGTGAACGGGCGCAGCAGGAGCCGTTCGGTGGTGAGCACGGTGCTGGGAAAGATCTCGCCGGGCCGGAGCATGCCCGAAAGATAGCCCGTGTCCGTCTCAGGAACCGGACCGCGGTGCCGATCGGGCCGGTATGCGACTGCGTCATCGGCTGCGCTGCTGCTCGCCCTCGTCGTCGGCGCGGTCGCCTGGTTCTGGGCGGGCCGGGTCGCCGGGCAGCTCGCCGGGCTCACCGGGGCCCTCGCACGCGTCGCCGAACGGGACCTGGCCACCACCGTGCCCGCCCGGCAGCGGGCGGTGGAGACGTCCCGGGAGGCAGCCTCGCGCCTGAACGCCAACGCCGCCACGCTGACCGCCCTGGTCAGCCGATTCCGGCTATGACCGTGGCCACTCGGTTTTCTACTACTCCCGGCGGCACCTCGACGAGCTCGTAGCCGAGCTCCCGGTACACCGCCGCGTGGATCCGCTCGAAGCGACGGGAGTCCTCGAGGCTGATGCGCCGGGCCCGGGTCGGCACGATGAAGCCCATGAGTCCCACGAAGAAGACCGTCCGCTCGTACGTCCCGTTGTTCTCGGCCGCCTTCCGCAGCGCTCGGCTGGGCGTCACGCCGAGGTAGACCGCGAGCGCGAGCGTGCAGGCCGGCGCGCGGTCGTGGATCTGCAGCGCGCTGCGCTGCGCCAGCCGCCGTTCGTTCTGGACCTGCAGGATGCGCGCGAGGAACGCGGGATGGTCCGTCTCCAGCTCGGGCGACTCCCCGATGACGTCGGTGGCGGCCTCGTCGACGACGGCGTACCCGAGCTCGCGCAGCGCGAGGGCGATCGTGGTCTTCCCGGCTCCCGGGGCTCCGGTGAGCACGTACCGGCGGGTCATGGCGGCTCCTATAGGTTTGGGGCATGGCAACGGTGGCGATCGTCGGCCCCGGCGGGGTCGGGGGACTGGTGGGTGCCCTGCTGACGCGGGCCGGCCACGACGTGGTGTACGTGGCGCGCCCGGAGACCGCGGCCCGGCTGAACGCGGACGGCATCGCGGTGCACAGCGTGCGGTTCGGGGATTTCACCGTGTCGGCGCGAGCGGTCTCGACCCTGCCCGCACCCGTCTCGCTCTGCGTGGTGGCAACGAAGGCCACGACACTCGGCGACGCTCTGGAACGCGTGCCGGCGGACGGTGCTGAGCTCATACTGCCACTGCTCAACGGCGTCGACCACATGGGGGTGCTGCGCGCCCGGTACCCGTCCGCGCGCGTGACGGCGGGCTCGATCCGCGTGGAGAGCACGCGGGTGGCGCCCGGGCGCATCGAGCACACCAGCCCGTTCTGCCTCGTCGAGCTGGCCGGCCCGGGCGCCGAGGACGTAGCCGCCGTGCTGTCCGGCTCGGGCCCGGACGTGCGCATCCGCCCCGACGAGTCCGAGCTGCTGTGGGACAAGCTGTCGATGCTGGCGCCACTGGCCCTGATCACGACGGCGGCCCGGGCGGGGGTGGGCACGGCGCGCGCACTGCGCCGCGACGACCTCGTCGACATGGTGTCGGAGGTGGCCGCGGTGGCCCGGGCCAACGGAACCACGACGTCAGCGGCGGCGCTCCTGGACGTGATCGACCAGATCCCGGCCCCGATGAAGTCCTCGATGCTGCGCGACGCGGAGGCGGGGCGGCCTTTGGAACTGGACGCGATCGGCGGGGCGGTCCTGCGGGCCGGGGTTGCCTTGGGCATCCCGACGCCGGCCACCGCGCGGGTGGTTCGCGAATTGAGCTGACAGCACGTTTGTGACTACGCTTGGTATTTACGGGCGTGATCGGTTAGGAGGGCTGTGGTACGGTTTTTGAAGACGGAACGGCCCGACCGACCTGGCCGCGTTTGTAGTGGTTGGCGACCGCGTGGAACGCCGCTTTCTTGACGTTGCTGGCGTTGTTGCCCTTGGGTCGGGTCGCGTGGTCGAGTTTAGCGGTCGCGTGCGTCTCGGCGTCGGCGCTGGTGGGGCTTGCGCGTTGGATCGTGGCGTGGACGTCGGCTTCGGCGTTGGCTGGGGTGTGGATCTCGCCTGCGGTCGTCGCGTTGCCCTCGGTCGTCGCGTTGGCTTCGGCCGCCGGGTCGCCCTCGGTCGTCGCGTTGGTTACGGTTGTTGTGTTGCCTTCGGCCGCCGGGTCGCCCTCAGCCGCCGGGTCACCTTCGGTCGTTGTGTTGGCTACGGTTGTTGTGTTGGCTACGGTTGTTGTGTTGGCTACGGTTGTTGTGTTGGCTTCGGGTGTCGGGTTGCTCTCGGTCGTTGTGTTGCTCTCGCCCTCGCTTCGGCCGTCGCCGTCGCCGTCGCCCGCGCCCTCGGTTCGCGTTCGCGTTCGCGTTCGCGTTCGCACAAGGCTGAAGCCGCTCATGTCGAGGTCGTAGCGAGGGTCCGGGCTGTATGGCAGCATCGGCTCGGCGTACTGGCACACGAACGCGCCCTCGACCCCGGCGCGCTCGAAGATCTCGAGGTCCTCCGCGATGCGCCGAGCCTGCAGCGCCTCGTCGCGCACGTGATGCCCCCGGACCAGCCGCGGCCGGACGAAACGCCCGAGCGCGGGGAGTCGGTGCAGCGCGACCGAGGGCCAGTTGATCAGGCCGATGCTGAGCAGGTTGGGGTCGCGGTCGGCGCCCTCGTACGCGCGCATGCCGAACTCCGTGATCACGACCGGCTTGCCGTGGCGGAACTGGCGCTGCAGGACGCGCTCGAAGTGCGGCTCCGAGGTGACGTAGCGGTAATGATCGACACCCACGAAGTCGAACAGGGACCAGTCGACGCGTTCGAACGGCAGGGACGCGTACGTCAAGGGGCCGCCGAAATTCGCGCGTGCTACCCGTGCCGCCGCGGCCAGGAAGTCGGCCAAGGGCTCCGTGTGGCGGCCGGATCGGATTGCCGGCGCCGGGTTCTTCGTGCGTGCGGCGAACGTTCGGCCCGGCAGAATGCCGCGCAGGAAGAACGTCGCTTCCGTCGCGACGCTCAAAATAACGTGATTTTTCCGGACTTGTCGTAATTGCTCGGCGACCTCCGCGGCCGCCGACAAGTATGTCAGTGTGCGCGCCGGAGGCTGGTTCCACAGCTCCGGGGACAGCCATACCTCCAGGCCCAGCGCCAAGGCATCCTCCGCCGCGGCGGTCAAGCGGTCCAGGTCGCGGCCGCACAGCTTGACGGCGTTGCAATGCAGCTCGTCGCGTATCACCTTCAGGTCGCGGCGGGTCTCCTCGCGGTCGAAGACCGGGCGCCAGTTGAAGCCGAGCACGCGGCCGGTGTCGTAGAGCACCCCTCGTCGATTCATGCGGCAACCGTGCGCTCTCACCCCACGTGAAGGTCAACCAGCGCGGGCGCGGAGGGCGTCGGCTGGGTGCGGTACGACCGGGCCAGCAGTACCGACACCACGATCGAACCCAATGCCATCACCGCCATCGCCCGCCCCGCCGGCATCACCTGCGCCACCGCGCCGGCCAGCGTCGCGCCCACCGCCTGCATCGTGAACATGCCCGAGCTGTGCAACCCCAGCGAATGCCCGCGCAACGCCGGCGGGGTGAGCTCCACCAGGCGGTCCTGGAGCAGCAGACTCCCGCAGTACCCGACCGACGCCACCGCCACCAGCACCACCGCCGGCCACAGCGGCAGGACGAAGACGAAGGCCAGGTACGGCACCGCCAGCAGCAGCTGCACCGGCGTCGTAAAGCGCCGCCGCAGGCGTGCCGGCAGGAAGCGGCCCGCGAACACGTCGCCCGCGAGCATGCCCAGGGCTCCGGCGACGAACAGGGCGCCGGCGGCGCGGGGGGAGTACGGCACGAACAGCGCCTCGCAGCCGACGATCAGGCCGTTCGGCACCCACAGTCCAATGTAGACGGCGCGGCGCGCGGGCGAGGACAGCAGCTCGCGGTTGCCCCGCCAGGTGGCGCGCACCGACGCGCGGCCGGTCGCGCGCGGGGCGCGCGGGGACAGGCCCAGGCGCGCGACCGCTGCCGCCAGCAGGTTCAGGGCCGCGCCGATGAGCAGGACCGCCGACGGGTTCGCGGCGGCCAGGAGTACGCCGCCGGCCGCGAACCCGGCGATCTGCATGCCGCCGACGGACATGTTGAGCAGGGAGCGGCCCAGGAGGTACCCGTCGGGGGGAACGATTTCGGAGAGCAGCCCGAAGCGGACCCCGCCGCCGATGGAGGCGACCAGGCCCTGGGCCAGCACCACGGCGAGGACGGCGCCGACGGGCAGGCCGGGCAGCGCGAGCAGGGCGGTGGTGAGCGCGGTGAACGCGGCCAGGCCGGCCAGGGCGGCGCGGGGCGGGAGCCGGTCGGCCGCGGACAGCAGCGTCGCCGCGCCGATGACCTGCGCGAACGAGGCACCGAACATGCTCAGCGCGGACAGCAGGGGCGAGCCGGTGCGGCCGTAGACGAGCGTCGCCAGCGCGATCCCGCTCAACGTCTGGGCGCCGACCTGCGCGGACACGGTGGCGAAGAGGGCCCGGAACTCGGCGGCGGCGAACAGCTCGCGGTACGTGCGCATGAACCGCAGCCTGCGGGTCGCCCGAGCGGAAACGTTAGAGTTTCGGTTGAACGCGAAAGGTGGACCCATGGGGCTCTGGCGGATCGACGCCGACGTGCTGGTCACCAGCCGGTTCGTGGTGTCGCCCCTGGCCGAGACCGTCGGCTGCCTCGCCGCCCTCAACGGCCAGCACCGCGTCTCGCCCGCCCAGCGCGACTGGCTGACCGAGGCCCTGCCCGTCTTCCGCGCCCGCTGGGCCGCCGACGACTTCGCGCTGCCGTTCCTGCGCGACGCGATCCGCCCCGGCTGGCTCGCCGACTTCCTGGTCAAGCCGCCGCAGACGGACGCGCCGACGTTCGCCGAGGAGCTCGCCCGCGTCGCCGACACCACCGACGAGCAGGCCCGCCGCGACATCGTCGGGACCACCGCCGACGAGCAGGCCCGCCGCGACATCGTCGGGACCACCGCCGACGAGCAGGCCCGCCCCGACGTCCTCGTCACCACGGACCGCGCCCTGGCCCCGGTGCTGCGCGGCGGCGGCCTGGTCGAGCGGGCGGTGGAGCTGCTGGACTGGGTGTGGCGGCACACGGTACGCCCCGGCTGGCCCCGCCGCCGCCGCGTCTTCGAGGCCGACATCGTGGCCCGCACCGACCGGCTCAGCACGGGCGGCTGGGCCGCGGTCCTCGACGGCATGCGCCCCGGGATGCGCTGGCTCGGCGACGGCCGGCTGCAGATCAACACCTACGACTACCCGCCCCGCGACGTCACCGGCAGCCGGCTCCTGTTCGTCCCGACCACGGTCCACCGCGGCTGGGTGAGCTGGGAAGAACCGGGCGACGTGCACGCGATCATCTATCCGTGCACGGGCTGGCTGGCTCAAGATCCGGCAGCGGTACCCGCTGAAGCCCTCGCCCGCCTCATCGGCCCCGCCCGCGCACGCATCCTCACCCTCCTGGCCGCCCCGAAGAGCACGACGCAGCTCGTGGCCCTGACGGGCCAGCCGCTGGGCTCGGTCGGCGGCCACCTGCGGGTCCTGCGCGAGGCGGGCCTCGCCGCCCGCCGCCGCGCCGGCCGGTCGGTGCTCTACTACCGCGCCCCGCTCGGCGACGCCCTGTGCGCGGGCGTTCAGCCGGCGGACATGTAGCGCCGCAGCAGCACCTTCAGCTCCGCGAGCACCCACGGGTCGCCGCCGGGGTCGGTGCGGAAGGCCTGGTTCAGCATGAACTCGGTGAGGCGCACGACCAGCAGCAGCCGCCGGCCGAGCGCGCCGTCGTCGGGCACGCCGTAGTGCCCGGTGAGGACGGCGCGCAGCCGCCCGGCGAGCTGCTCGTCGTTCTGCGCGCCGGCGCCGGGGGCCATGCGCAGGGCCTGGCTGCCGAGGGAGACCTGGCGGTAGCCGGGCTCGGCGCGGAAGAACTCGGCGAACGCCTCGACGATCCGGTCGACGAGCGTGCCGATGGTCGGGGGCGGCGCGGCGAGCTGAGCGTCCATCAGCTCCAGGACCTTGTCCAGCCACGTCGCGGAGAGCGCGGAGAAGATCGCGTCCTTGTCGGGGAAGAAGCGGTACAGCGACCCGACCGAGACCTCCGCGCGGTCCGCGATCTGCCGGGTGCCGATCTCGTCGTACGGGACCTCCTGCAGCAGGGCGGCGGCCGCGGCCAGCACGCGGTCCCGCTTGTCGCGGCTGCGCTGCTGCTGGGGCTCGGTCCGCGTCTGCATGGCGCAGTCGATTGTCGCACGGCTCTTGACACCATCGCGGAATCTGAACCAGACTCCAGTTCATGTTTGCGAATCGCGGGTTCGTGCTGCTCTGGCTCGCGTCCGTCACGTCCGCGCTCGGCAACGGCATGCGCTGGGCCGCGCTGCCGCTGCTGGCCGCCGGGCAGTCCGGCGACCCGTGGGTGATCTCGCTGATCACGGCGGCCGAGCAGCTGCCCTGGCTGCTGTTCGGCCTGTTCGCCGGGGTGCTCGCGGACCGCTTCGACCGGCGCCGCCTGGCTCGGTGGAGCGACCTGGCGCGGGCGGCGGTCATGGCGGCGTTCGCGGCCGCGGTCGCCTGCGGGTACGCCCCGATCGCCCTGATCGCCGTGCTGGGCTTCGTCCTGACCTGCGGCGACACGGTGGCCGGGCCCGCCCTGGCCGGGCTGCTCCCCGCGGTGGTACCGCCGTCCGACCGCCCGGCCGCGAACGGCCGCCTGCTGGCGGGCGTCCAGATCACCGACACCATGCTCGGGGCCACCGCGGGCGCGGCGCTGATGGCCGTGGCGGCGGTGGCCCCGTTCGCGATCGACGCGGCGACGTTCCTGGCCTCGGCCGTCTTCCTGACCCTGCTGCGGGCCCCGTGGACTGGGTCGAACACGGCCGCGCGCCCGGGCCCGCCCCCGGTGCCGGCGGCGGGCCGCGGCCGCATCCGGGCCGAGCTCACCGGCGGGCTGCGGCTGATGTGGGCCAACCCGGCGCTGCGCGGGCTGGGTCTGCTGCAGGCGGTGATCAGCGTCGCGTACGCGGCGGTCCTGGCCGTCCTCGTCCTCTTCGCCACCCGAGCGCTCGGGCTGGGCCCGGCCGGGTTCGGGCTGCTGCTCGCGGTGTTCGCGGTCGGCGGCGTGGCCGGGGGCGTCGGGGCGGGCCGGCTCGCGCGCCGGGTGGGGATGCGGCGCGGCCTGATCGCCGCGGTCGCCGGCTCGGGCCTGTGCGTCGCGGCGCTCGGCGCCGTGCACGGCGCGCCCGCGGCCGTCGTCGTGGCCGGACTGCTCGGCGCGACGTCGACGCTGGGCGACGCCCTCGCCGCGACGATGCGCCAGGCGCTCGTCCCGGACGCGTACCTCGGCCGCGTCACGAGCGCGTTCCGCATCGTCGGGCTCGGGGCGGCCCCGGCCGGCGCGCTCGCCGCGGGGGCGCTGGCCCACGCCTACGGGCTGCGCGCCCCGTTCCTCGCCGGCGCGGTCCTGCTCGCCGCCGGCCTCGCGGGGTGCGCGCCGTTGCTGCGCGCGCCGCTCACCACCAGCCCTGGCGCTTGGCCCACCCCAGCAGCGTCGCCGACATCACGGCCATGAGCAGCAGCACCGCGACCAGGTGGTGCACCTGGGTGTGGTCGCTGACGATGAGGTTCATCCCGTACACCGACGACAGTGCCGTGATGGGCAGCGTGATCGCGGCGATCACGGCGAGGCGCTCGGCCGCGATCGTCATCTTCGTGTCGGTGCGGGCCTTGTAGAACTCGATGACGCCCTGGAGGTACTCCCGCTCGCCGTCGGCCACGCTGCGGACCCGGTCGAACTGGTCGACCACGTCGGTCACCAGGTGCAGGGCCTCCGCCGGCACGGCGCGCGGCAGGGTCGCCAGGCGGCCGTAGATGGCCCCGCCCAGCGTCGCCATCGTGCGGACCGCGAGCAGGCCGTGGCGGGCCTGGAACAGCTCCTCCAGGAACTGCTCGGGGTTGCCGAGGTGCCCGGCCGTGACCCGCTGCTCGAGCCGCCAGACCTCGGCGGTGACGTCCTCGACCATCGTCTCCTGTAGCCGCGTGATGGCCGAGACGACCGCGTAGGACAGCTCGAACGCCGAGGCGGGCGCGAACCGGCCGGACTCGATGCGCCGCAGCACGTCGCGGGTCTGGCGCAGCGGCACGTCCGGCGGCACCGCGGGGTTGACGGGACCGTGGACGGTCACGAGGTACCGCGGCCCGATGAACTGATCGAGCTCGACGTAGTGCACGTGCCCGCGCGCGCCGAAGTGCGGTGCGTGCAGGATCACGAAGACGTGCCCGGCGTAGGGATGGATCTTCGGGACCCGGTTGCGCACCGCCGCGTCACGCAGCGCGAGCGGATGGAACCCGAACGCGTCGCGCAGCACGTGCGCGGCCGCCGGGTCGCACGTGGCGATGTCGACCCAGACGATGCCGTCCTCGCGGGCCAGCAGCGCCGGCAGCTCGTCCTCGGTGTGCGTGCTGACCCCGCCGGGCAGGATCAACCGGACGTCCATGCGGCGAGCATGCCAGCCCGCACCCGGGCCCGCCAGATCACGGAAGTGAACTCACGGGGCGGCGGGCGGCGGGCGGCAGGGTCGCGGTCGAGGGCTGCTGGGTGTACCAGAGGCAGAACATCAGGACCGTCCAGATCTTGCGGGAATGGTCGACCCCGCCGCGGCGGTGGGCGCTCAGCAGGCGCTGCACGTGGGCCAGGTCGATGAGGTGGTCCACGTCCGCCGTCGCGAGGATCTCGGCCGCCCACTCGCCCACGCGGCCGCGCAGCCACACGCGGGTCGGGGTCGGGAAGCCGAGCTTGCGCCGGGTCACCACCGCGTCGGGGACCAGGCCGCGCACCGCCTCGCGCAGGGCGTGCTTCGTCGCGTGCGGGCTGAGCTTGAGCTCGGGCGGCAGGGCGGCCGCCGCGGCGTACACGGCCCGGTCCAGGAACGGCACGCGCAGCTCCAGGGAGTGGGCCATCGACATGCGGTCGGCCTTGGTGAGGATGTCGCCGGGCAGCCAGGTGTGCAGGTCGACGTACTGCATCGCGCTCACGTCGTCCAGGCCCGCGGCCGCGTGGTACAGCGGGGCGGTGACCGACGTGTGCGGGTCGGCCGGGCCGCGCATGAGGCGGGCCTTCTCCACGGGGCCGAAGATGCGGGCGTTGCCGTAGTAACGCTCGCCGATCGGGGTCGTCGCGCGCTCGAGGAAGCTCTTGCCACGCACGCCCGCGGGCATCACGTCGGCGACCGCGCGCAGGCCGCGGCGCACCGGGTCGGGCAGGCCCGCCACGCGGGCGAGGGCGGCCGGCTCGCGGTAGATCTCGTAGCCGGCGAAGAGCTCGTCGGCGCCCTCGCCGGACAGGACCACGGTGACGTCGCGGGCGGCGGTGCGGCACAGGAAGTACAGCGGCACCACCGCCGGGTCGGCGACCGGGTCGTCGAGGTGCCACACGATGCGGGGCAGCGCCTCGATGACGTCGTCGTCGCGCACGAGGGTCGCGGTCAGCTGTACGTCGAGCGCGGCGGCGGTCTCGGCGGCCGCCTCGATCTCGCTGTATCGCGCGTCGTCGAACCCGGCCGTGTACGCGCGCAGGTTCGGCTGCCGTTCCCGGGCGAGGGCGACGATGGCGCTGGAGTCGACGCCGCTGGACAGGAAGGCGCCCAGCGGGACCTCCGACTGCAGGTGTGCGTGCACGCTGTCGCGCAGGGCGTCGCGGATGGCCGCGACCGCCTCGGCGGCCGGGCGCCGCACGGGGCGCAGCGCGTGGTCGAAGTACCGCCGGATCTGCGGCTCCTCGCCGGGCCGGCAGGTGAGCGTGTGCCCCGCGGGGAGCCTGTGCACGGCGGGGTGCAGGGTCGCGGGCTCGGGCACGTACTGCAGCGTCAGGTAGTGCGACAGCGCCGCCGTGCCGATGCGCTGCGCCCCGCCCGCGAAGGGCAGCAGCGCCTTCTTCTCGCTGGCCAGGTACAGCCCGTCGGGGGTGCGCAGGTGGTACAGCGGCTTGATCCCGAACGGGTCGCGGATCGCGTGCAGCGTCCGGGTCTGCGCGTCCCACAGCACCGCCGCGAACATGCCCCGCAGGCGCCGGACCGCCGACGGGCCCCAGTGGTGGAACGCCGCGGCGAGGACCTCCGCCTCCCCCTCGGTGGCGAAGGTCGCGCCGTGCCGGGCGATCAGGGCCGCCCGCAGCTCGCGGTAGTTGTAGAGCTCGCCGTTGAAGACGACGGTCCACCGCCCGGCGTACTGCAGGGGCTGGTGGCTGTGCGCCCGGTCGACGATGGCCAGGCGGGTGAAGCCGAACACGACACCGTCGGCGGTGCTCATCGCCGTCTCGTCCGGGCCGCGGTGGCGCAGCCGGTCGAGCGCGGCGGCGAGGGCGGACCGTTCGGCGGTACCGTCGCAGCTGAGGAACACCAGGAGTCCACACATGCCGGCGACGGTAGGAACCGGGTCGTTGGGAACCGATGAAGAACCCGTTGCCGGATCGAAACCCGAACCCGATTTCGCAGGTTCCTCACATTCGCCGGGTCACAATGGCCGGGATGAGCGCACGAATCCTGGTCGCGGACGACGACCCGAAGCAGGCCGAGCTGATCCGGCTGTACCTCGAACGCGACGGCCACAGCGTGCTCACGGTGCACAACGGCCGGGCGGCGCTGGAGCAGTGCCGCTCCCGCAAGCCCGACCTGCTGGTCCTCGACGTGATGATGCCCCAGGTCGACGGGCTCGACGTGTGCCGGATCATGCGGGCCGAGTCCAGCGTGGCGATCCTGCTCGTCACCGCCCGCTCCACCGAGGACGACCTGCTGCTCGGCCTCGACCTCGGCGCCGACGACTACATGACCAAGCCGGTAAGCCCGCGCGAGCTCGCCGCCCGGGTCCGGGCCCTGCTGCGCCGCTCCGGCATCGGCAGCCCCGGCCACCAGCGGGTGTTCGCGGTCGGCGACCTGGTCGTGGACGCCGGCCGCTTCGAGGTGCGCGTGGCCGGGGAGACGGTCGTGCTCACCGCGAAGGAGTTCGGCATCCTGGAGCTGCTGGCGGCCGAGCCGGGCCGCGTGTTCACCCGCGGCGAGATCATCAACCGGGTGTTCGGCTTCGAGCGCGACGTGTCGGAGCGCACGGTCGACGCGCACGTGGTCAACCTGCGCCGCAAGCTGGAGGACGAGCCGGTGACGCCGAGGTACGTCCAGACGGTGTACGGCCGCGGCTACCGCCTGGCCGAGCAGTGAGTTTCCGCCTTCGCGTCTTCCTGCTCACCCTGTTCGTGGCCGTGGTCGCGACCGGGGCGACGGCCTGGATCAGCCTGCGGCTCACGACCCAGCAGATCGATCGGTCCCAGCAGCAGGCGACCCGCCACATCGCCGACATCGCCGAGACCGTGCGCAGCTACGGCCGCCGGCACGGCACCTGGGCCGGGGTGGCCGCGCGGGTCGGGCAGCTCTCCGCCGACAACAAGCAGCGCATCCGCCTGGTCAACCTCTACGGGCAGGTCACCGTCGACAGCGACACCCTCGCCAAGCGGACCGCCCGCCCGGTGGTCAGCCCGCCGACGCTGATCAATCCCCGCCCGTCGCTGACGCTGGCCGCCGGGGCCAACGTCAAGACCGATTACGGTGTACTCGACGAGCTCGCGCAGTACCGCCGGGCCGTCGTCTACGCCCGCTGCCTCACCGAGGACGGGGGCGAGCCGCCGACGGTGACCCCGGACGCGTACGGCATCCCGCTGCCGTCCGGGGGGACGCCCAAGGACGGCAGTCCCTGCTCGACCCAGGCCGCCGACGCCCAGGAGGTGGCGGCCGCCGACGACCAGACCGCGGTCACCGGCTGCCGGGCCGCCGCCGACCACAGCGCCTGCCTGGTGCAGGCCTTCGGCAACCAGGCCGAGACGTTCGCCCCCGAACCGCTGCAGCTGTACCTCGGAGCCGTCGACGACGACCCGCTGAGCGTGCTGGCCCGGCCCACCATGGCCGCCATCGGCGCCGTGCTGGTGCTCTCGGTGATCGGCACGGCGTTCGTGGCCCGGCACATGAGCCGTCCCCTGCGCTCGCTGACCGCCGCGTCGCGCCGCCTCGCCGACGGCCACCTCGACACCCGCGTGAAGAGCACCGGCCGGGACGAGGTCGGCGAGCTCTCGCGCTCGTTCAACCGGATGGCCGAGGCGCTCGAGGGCGCGGAGCTCGCCCAGCGGCGCCTGCTGGCCGGCGTCGCCCACGAGCTGCGCACGCCGATGTCGAACGTGCTCGGGTACCTGGAGGCGCTGCAGGACGGCGTGGTGCCCGCGTCGCGCGAGCTGTTCGGGTCGCTGCACGAGGAGGTGCTGCTGCAGCGGCGCATCCTCGACGACCTGCAGGACCTGACGCTGGCCGAGGCGGGCCACCTCGCGTACCGCCGCACCGACTTCGACCTGGCCGAGCTGGTCGAGGTCAGCCGGGTCGCGCACCTGGCCGTCGCCGAGCACGGCCGCGTCCGGCTAACCGCCGAGGCGGCCGGCCCGCTGCCCGTCCACGGCGACCAGGACCGGCTGCGCCAGGTGCTGGGCAACCTGGTGACGAACGCGCTGCGGTACACCGACCCGGGCGGCGCGGTCGTCCTGCGCGCCTTCCCGCTGCCGGGCCACGCCGTCGTCGAGGTGCGCGACACGGGCTGCGGCATCGCCCCGGAGGACCTGCCGTTCGTGTTCCAGCGGTTCTGGCGCGCCGACCCGGCCCGTGACCGCGAGACCGGCGGCAGCGGCCTGGGCCTGACCATCGCGCGCCAGATCGTGCTCGACCACGACGGCACCATCGACGTGACAAGCACCGAGGGGGAGGGCAGCGTTTTCCGCGTGACGTTCCCCCTTACACGTCGATATGCGAGCCCATGATGACGGTGCGGTCGCGGGGCAGGCCGAAGTGCTCGGCCGCGTCGGAGGTGATGTACGAGGTGGCGATGAACAGCCGCTTGCGCCAGGCCGCCATGGTCGGGGCGTCGCCGCGGCGCAGCTCGATCTTCGACAGGAAGTACGACGCCCGCCCCAGCTCCAGCTCGCCCTCGGTGCGGGCCGGGTCGAGCAGGCGCAGCGCGGCCGGCAGGTTCTGGGTGTCCATGTAGCCGAAGCGGACGGTCACATGGATGATGCCGTCGTCGGCGTACCCGAGCTCGTCGACCGAGATGCGCTCCTCGTCCGGCACCCGGGGCACGGGCTGCGTCTCGATCGACAGGATCAGCACGTGCACGTGGCGGACGTGGTTGTGCTCGACGTTGGCCCGCATCGCCAGCGGTGCCGCCTCCTTGCCGCGGTTGAGGAACACCGACGTGCCGGGCACGAGCCGGGTCAGCGACGGGTCGGTGCGCAGCTGGTCGACGAACTCCCGCAGCGAGCCCTCCTCGCGCCGGCGGGCCTCGGTGACGATGGCCCGGCCCTTCTGCCAGGTCGTCATCACGGTCCACGAGGTCAGCGCGATGGTCAGCGGCAGCCAGGCGCCGTGGATGAGCTTGGTCAGGTTCGCCGCCACGAACAGCAGGTCGACGGCGAGCAGGATGGCGGCCCCGGAGTACAGCAGCCAGCGGGGGGTTCGGAAGATCTTGCTCGCGACGTAGAAGAACATCAGCGTGGTGATCGTGATGGTGCCGGTCACCGCCATGCCGAACGCGTAGGCCAGGGCGGCGGAGCTGCGGAACGCGAGCACCAGGGTCAGCACCGACACCATGAGCAGCCAGTTGATCCACGGTACGTAGATCTGCCCGATCTGCTCGGCCGAGGTGTGCGCGACCCGCAGCCGCGGCAGGTAGCCCAGCTGCGCGGCCTGGGACGCGACCGAGTACGCGCCGGTGATGACGGCCTGCGAGGCGATGACCGTGGCCGCGGTGGCCAGCAGCACCAGCGGCAGCCGCAGCCACGACGGCACCAGCAGGAAGAACGGGCCGGCGACGTTGGCCGGGTCGTCCAGGATCAGCGCGCCCTGGCCGAAGTAGCTCAGCGTGCAGGCGGGCAGGACCAGCCACAGCCAGCCGAACGCGATCGCGCGGCGGCCGAAGTGGCCCATGTCGGCGTACAGCGCCTCGGCCCCGGTCACCGACAGCACGATCGCGGCCAGGGAGAAGAACGCGACGCCGAAGTGCCCGGCCAGGAACCCGGCCGCGTAGGTGGGCGAGAGCGCCTTGAGGATCGCGGGGTGCCGCGTGATGCCGGCGATGCCGAACCCGCCGATGGTCAGGAACCAGGCGATCATGATCGGGCCGAAGATCTTGCCGACGGCCGCGGTGCCGCGCCGCTGCACCAGGAACAGCACCACGATGATGACCGCGGTGATGGGTACCACCAGCTCACCCAGCGACGGCTGGACGAGCTTGAGGCCCTCGACCGCGCTCAGCACGGAGATGGCCGGGGTGATCATGCTGTCGCCGAAGAACAGGGAGGCACCGAAGATGCCCAGGCCGGCCAGCAGCAGCGCGGTCTTGCGCCCCTGCCCGCCGGCCCGGCGGCGCAGCAGCGTGATGAGGGCCATGATGCCGCCCTCGCCGTCGTTGTCGGCGCGCATCGCGAGCAGGATGTACGTCACCGTCACGATGATCATCACGGACCAGAAGACCGTGGACACGACGCCGTAGACGAGCTCGTCGCGCACCGGCACCGGGTGCGGGTCATCGGGGTTGAACACCGTCTGCAGGGTGTAGATGGGGCTCGTGCCGATGTCGCCGAAGACGACGCCGAGCGCGCCGACGACGACGCCGACGTTCAACCCCTGCTGCCGTGCGCTCACGACGAAACCCCCCTCGAGACCCGTCCAGTATCGGGCCCGAGGGGGGTTTCGGGGGGTTTTAGCTCGATACGAACGAGCGCACCTGGGACAGGACGACGGTGTCGGTGAGGTACGTGAGGTGGTTCTCGCAGGGCACGTACGTGTTCGTCGCCCCGCTCAGCGCCGTGCTCGTGTACGGGATGATGACGCCGTCGCAGGGGGAGTACCAGGTGCGGTAGACCGTGCCGCCGGGCGTCTCGTCGCCGGCGCTCAGCGTCAGGATGAACGCCGAGCCCGGGTACATCTGCTGGCAGGTCACGAACACCAGGCACGCGCCCGCGGACGTGGTGCCGTGGTTCGCGCCGGCCAGCGAGGCGAGGTGGGCCACGCTTGACGCGCCGCCGAGCTGCTTGAGGTACCAGAGGCTGACCAGCCCGCCCATCGAGTGGTTGACGATGTCGACCTGCGACCAGCCGGTGCGCGCCTTGACCTGGCTGACGAAGGCGGCCAGGCCCTGGGCGTTGGTGATGTTGCTGCCGTACGAGTTGTACTCGTAGGCGAAGAGCTCGCTGCTGCTGTACCCGGCCGAGCGGAACAGCGACTCGGCGGTGACCCAGTTCGAGGCGCTGCCGGTGTAGCCGTGCACGAAGACGACCGGGCGGTGCGCGGTGGCGGCGTGCGCGCCGGTCGCGGGCACGGCGAACACGGCGGCCGCGCACGCCAGCAGGAGCACGAGGATCCGACGCATGGGACCTCCAGGGGTGGGGGTGTGTTGTGCATCGAAGCCTGCCGATCGCGGGCGCGGCCCCGCATCGGCGAAATCGCCGGTGTCAGGACATGACGCGGGCCAGTTCCGTGCGCGAGCGCACCCCGAGGCGCACGAAGATGTTGCGCAGGTGGTGGTCGACGGTCCGCGGGCTCACGAACAGCGCGGCGGCGATCTCGCGGTTGGTCGCCCCGCCGGCCACGAGCCGGGCGATGCGGGCCTGCTGCGCGGTGAGCGCGGGCCCCACGGCGGCCCCGGCCGGCTCGACGTGGTCACCGGCGGCGCGCAGCTCGGCCGCGGCCCGGCGCACCCAGGGCCCGGCGTCGTACCGCTCGAACGTCGCCAGGGCGCTACGCAGATGCTCCCGGGCCGCGGCGGGGCGTCGGCGGCGGCGGAGCTCCTCGCCGTACAGCAGCTCGGTGCGCGCCCCCGGGAACGCCGAGTCGCCGGCCAGGTGCAGCCGCAGCGCCTCCCGGAAGTGCGCGTCGGCCTCGTCGTCGCCGCCCGCCAGCAGCCCGTGGCAGCGCGCCGACAGCGCCAGCCAGGTCGGGTTCGCGGTGGCCGTGGCCCACAGGTCGTAGGCGGCGAGGACCTGGTGGGCGGGCCCGTGGTCACCGCCGCGCACGACGGCCTCCACCAGGGTCGGAATGGCCGGCACCTGTACCCCCAGATGCCCCCGCCCCACCGCGGTGCGCATGACCCCCCACAGCCGCCCGGCCGCGTCGGCATGCCGCCCGTCGGCCACGTCGACCAGGCTCGCCGCCCACACGCACATGGCCCGCGCCTGGCTGTCGACGTCACCCCCGGCCCGGGCCCGGCACCGGCGTACCCAGTGCCGGCAGCCCTCGCCGTCGCCGAGCATCCCCGCCATCACGGCGAGCAGCCCGCAGCAGTTGTCGGCGACCGCGTCCTGCCCGGTCGCCGCGGCGAGCCGCAGCCCCTCACCGGCGGTCGCGGCGGCGAGGTCGAGGTCGCCCAGCGCCAGCGCGGCGGTCGCGGCCACCTCGTGGGCGAGCGGCTCGATGGCCCGGTCCCCGACGCCGCGGGCGAGCCGCCCCGCCCGTACCGCCAGCCGGTGCGCGTCCTCGTCCCGCCCGGCCACGATCCCGGCCCAGGCCGCCCGCACGAGCGCGGCCGGGTCGGCGGACCCTTCGGCGAGCGCGACGGCCCGCCGCAACGGCCCGGCGGCCGCGGCCGGATCGCCGGCGTACCCGGCGGCCACCCCCGCGAGCTGCTCGAACAGCAGCTCCTCGTCCGGTGTGGGCGGCGGCCCGGCGCGCAGGAGAACGGCGCGCCGGGCCACCTCGGCGTAGCGGTCGTGACGCCCGGCCGCCCCGAGCGCCTCCCCGGCGAGCACGAGCGCGCGCAGGGCCCGCCGCCCGGGCAGCCGCGCGGCCGCGGCGAGCAGCGTGTGCAGCGCGTCCCCGTGCGCGCCGGTGCGCAGCTCGACCTCGCCGAGCAGCAGTTCCCGTTCCGCGTGCAGCGCCGGCGGTACCGCGGGCGCGAACACGGCGCGCAACAGCAGCCGCGCCCGGTGCGGCTCGCCCCCGCGCCACGCGAGCCGGGCCGCCCCGAGCGTCCACGCGGCGGCCTTGGCGGGGTCGGTGGTGAGCTCGGCCGCCCGCTCCAGCGCCGCCACCCCGATGGGGTCGCCCCCGGCCGCCTCGCCGCCCCGCAGGGCCTCGGCGGCGGCCGGCGGCGCGGTGACTGGATCGTCGCCGGTGGCGGCGGGTGTGCGGGCTTCAGCGCGGGCGGCGGCCGGCGTGTCGGCTTCGGCGGTGGCGGGTGTCGGTGCGGCGATGGGTGCGCTGGCGGCGGTGGTGGCGGCCCTGGTGGCGGCGGCGCTGGTGGCGGCGGTGGCGGTGGCGGTGGTTGCGGGTGTGTGGGCGGCGGCGGTGGCGGTGGTGGCGGTGGTTGCGGGTGTGTGGGCGCCGGCGGCGGTGGCGGTGGTTGCGGGTGTGTGGGCGCCGGCGGCGGTGGCGAGTTCGGTGGCCAGGGCGTCGTCCGGGCCGGTGGCGGTCGCGGCGCGGTGCAGGGCGGCCTCGCGGCGGTCCGGGGCCAGGGCGGCCAGGCGGCGGTGGGCGGCATGGCGCTCGGCGAGGTCGGCCTCGGCGTAGACGACCTCGGCGAACAGGGGCGGCACGAAGCGGGCGCGGCCGTCCTCCACCTGGATGAGCTCCGCGTGCTCGGCCGGGGCCAGGTCGGCCGGCGGGTGACCGGCGGCCGGCAGCAGCGCGGCCGGGCACGAGGTTCCGTCCGCGGTCACCCGGGCGGCCGCGGCGGCCAGGATCAGGGCCTGCCGGGTCGGCGGGGGCAGGGTGCGCAGGACCGCCCGGTACTCGCGGCGCAGCCCGCCCTCCCTCAGCGGCGTCGACGGCGGGGCGGCCTCGCCGCGGCGCTGTTCCCCGGAGAGCGCCGCGGCCAGCTCGGCCAGGGCGCGCGGGTTGCCCCCGGCGCGCGCGGCGAGCACCCCGGCCACGTCGCCGGCGAGGCCGGGGACCGCGTCGGTCAGCAGGTACCGGCTCTCGCGCCGGTCCAGCGGCCCCAGCCGGCGGCGGGGGAGCCCGGCGAGCGCGGCCTCGGCGGCGGCCGCGCCCGGGGCGTCGCGCAGCGCGAACACCAGCGCGATGCGTTCGCGCCCGGCCCGCCGCGCGGCCACGGCGAGGGCGTCGAGCGAGGGCCGGTCGAGCGCGTGCGCGTCGTCGACGAGCACCAGGACCGGGGCCGCCCGGCGCAGCGCGGCGAGCACCGCCAGGCCCGCGGCGAGCCGGTCGGGCCCGGGTCCGCGGTGCGGGTCGGGCCCAAGGCCGCGGTGCAGGTCGGGCCCAAGGCCGCGGTGCGGGTCGGGCCCAGGCCCGCGGTGCAGGTCGGGCCCAAGGCCGCGGTGCGGGTCGGGCCCGGGCCCGCGGTGCAGGTCGGGCCCAAGGCCGCGGTGCGGGTCGGGCCCGGGTCCGCGGTGCGGGTCGGGTCCAAGGCCGCGGTGCGGGTCGGTTCCGGGTCCGCGGTGCGGCTCGGCGGGGTAGCGCAGCCCGGCGAGCAACCGGTGGAGCGCGGCCAACGGCAGCGCGGACTCGGCGTGGCACCCGGTCACGGCCAGCACGGTCACCGCGGATGCGCCGGGGGCGTCCGTAGCGGGTCCAGCGGCCTCGGACAGGGCCGCCAGCAGGGCGGTGCGCCCGATCCCCGGCGGGCCGGCCAGCACCAGGGCGCCCCCGTGGCCCTCCACGGCGCCCGCGAGCAGGGCCGTGGCGGCGGCCAGATCGTCGTCCCGGGCCCGGAGACGAACTTTCTGCACGGTCGATGCAACAACCATGCCGCTCAGTGTTACGCGCGAGTAACGCGCGGGGAAGGGTGTTCGCGCTATTGCACGTGCAGGACGTTGTTCACGCGGGCCAGGCGCAGCGTGCGGGTCACCCGCGGGCCCGGGGAGCGCAGGGTCAGCCGCCCGCCCGCGGCGAACATGCGCCGGTGCACGTCGAGCAGCAGGCCGATCGCGGCCGCGTCGACGAACGGGCACTCCATGAGGTCGACGACCAGGTTGTCCGGGCCCAGGTCGACGGCCTCGTGCAAGAGGGCGGCGAAGCGCGGTACCGATGCCGCGTCCAGCTCCTCGTTGATCACGATCTCGATCACGCCGGTCATAGGGCCAGCGTCCGGCGTCGATGTGGCGGGGCCTTGCCGGATCCGTGACGGTTGTATGACTTCGGCCGTGAGCGGCCCCGCCAGGGGCGGGCCAGGTGGTCGCGCGCGGCCCGCGGGCGGCATGATGCCCGTATGGCAGGCGTGCTGGTGATCGAGGACGACGACCGGATCCGGCTCTCTCTGGCGCTGGCGCTGGAGGACGAGGGGTACGCGGTCCGCGGCGCCGCGAGCGCGGAGGAGGGGCTCGTCGCACAGCGGGAGGAGCCCGCCGACACGGTGCTTGTCGACCTGATGCTGCCCGGCGTCGACGGGTTCGAGTGCATCCGGCAGCTGCGCCGGGGCGACGACGTGCCGATCGTGGTCATCAGCGCGCGCGACGACACCCACGACATCGTCGCCGCGCTCGAGGCCGGCGCCGACGACTACCTGGTCAAGCCGGTCGCGGTGAAGGAGCTCTCGGCCCGGCTGCGGGCGCTGCGCCGGCGCGGGCGCACCGTGCAGGCGATGGCGAGCCTGGTCTTCGGCGACATGGAGATCCTGCCCGGGGCCGGCGAGGTGCGCATCGCGGGCGAGCCCGTCGCGGTGACGCGCACCGAGTTCCGGCTGCTGTGCGAGCTGGCTGAGCACGCCGGGCAGGTGCTGAGCCGCCAGCAGCTGCTGCAGCGGGTGTGGGAGTACGAGATCGGCGACGAGCGGCTCGTGGACGTACACGTCGGGCGGCTGCGGCAGAAGATCGAACAGGACTCCAAGTCGCCGCGGTACCTCGTGACCGTGCGCGGCATGGGGTACAAGCTGCAGCGATGACCCGGCTGCGGCTGGGGCTGCGCACCCGGGTCGTCGCCGGGTTCGCGGCCGGCGCGCTGACCCTGTCGGCGTCGATGGCCCTGGTGTCGTACGAGGTCACGCGCAGCGAGCTCATCAGCGGCCGGGAGCGCGCGGCGGTACGGTCGGCGACCTTCGACGCGCGGGTCGTCGCGGCCGGGCTGAACACCGACCGGCCCGACATCGGCGGCATGCTGCGCACCCTCGACACCGGCGGCAACCGGCGGGTCCTCGTGTTCCACCTGGGTGGCTGGTACTCGCGCAGCGCCGACACCGGCGCCGCGACCGCCGTGCCGCAGAGCCTCCAGCGCCTGGTCGGCCAGCGCGGCCAGGGCATCCAGCGGACCCGCGTCGACGGCGAGCCGGCCGTGATCGTGGGCATCCTGCTGACGCCGGCGACGGCGCTGTACGAGATCGACTACCTGCGCGAGCTGGATCAGACCCTGCGCACCATCGGCTGGGTGCTGGTCCTGGTCGCCTCCGCCGTCGCCGCGGCCGGGGCGGGCCTGGGCTGGTACGCCACCCGCTACGTCCTGCGCCCCCTGCGCTCGGTCGCCGCCGCCGCCCAGGGCATCACCGCCGGCGACCTCACCGCCCGCCTCGACCCCGCCACCGACCCGGACCTGCAGCCGCTGTCCGCCTCGTTCAACGAGATGGTCGACCAGCTGTCCCGGCGCATCGAGCGGGACCGCCGCTTCGCCGCCGACGTCTCCCACGAGCTGCGCTCGCCGCTGCAGACCCTGGCCGCGTCGGCGAGCGTGCTGGAGCGCCGCCGGGACCGCCTGGACGAGCGCACCGCCATGGCGGCCGGCCTGGTCGTGGCCGAGCTGGCCCGGTTCCAGTCGCTCGTCGACGACCTGCTGGAGCTGGCCCGCGGCGACCTCCCGGCCCAGCTCGAGCCGGTCGACGCCGGCGAGCTGGCCCGCCGCGCGGTGCAGCGCCGCGGCCTCGACCCGGCGATCGTGGACGCGCCCGGGCCCGAGGCCGAGAGCCCGCGCTGGACCGTCGACCCGCGCCGCATCGAGCAGGTGCTGGTGAACCTGATCGACAACGCGGTCACCCACGGCGGCGGGCCGGTCGCGGTGCGGGTCGAGACGGCGGGCGCCGACGGCGTGATCGAGGTCGACGACGACGGGCCCGGCGTCAGCGCGGCCGACCGCGAGGTGATCTTCGACCGGTTCGTGCGGGGCCGCTCGGCCGGGGCCCGCGGCAACGACACCGGGACCGGGCTGGGCCTGTCGCTGGTCGCCCAGCACGTGGCCGCCCACGGGGGGCGCGTGCGCGTGCTGGACCGGCCCGGGGGCGGCGCGCGGTTCCGGATCGAGCTGCCGGGGGTACGGTGAGATCCCGTTTCCTGTTCGTCACCCTCGGCGTCCTGGCGCTGAGCGGCTGCGGCGTGCCCACCGACCGGGACCCGCGGCCGATCGAGCCCTCGGTGACGATCGGCTCCTACGAGGGGCCGATGGCGGCGGCGTCGCCCGGCGCGTTCGTGGAGCGGCTGTTCCTGGTGCGCGACAACCAGCTGGTACCCGTCGACCGGCGGGTGGAGGCGGTACCGTCGCCCCAGCGCCACCTCGAGGACCTCGTCACCGGGCCGACCCCGCAGGAGCGCGGCGCCGGGCTCGACAGCGCGCTCGCCGGCACGTCGTACATCACCGGCGTGCGGCTGATCAACGGCACCGCGGTCGTGGGGCTGGCCGTCGACAACCCGATCCGCAACGACGAGACGCTCGCCTACGGCCAGATCGTGTGCACCCTGGCGGCCCGCGCCGACATCGTGGCCGTGCAGTTCGCGCAGGCCGGGCGGACGATGGAGGTGCCACGCGCCGACGGCGCCCTGACCAGCGAGCCGCTGACCGAGGCCGACTACGAGAGCCTGATAGCGGGTTAGCCGGCGCGGCCGACGACGATGCTGAACTGGTCGACGCCCTGGATCAGGCGGGCCAGCTGCGCGAAGTCGACCGGCTTGCGGAAGTAGAACTCGGCCGGCACCCCGAAGTCGCGCAGCATCTGCTCCTCCAGCGGCGAGCCGGTCAGCACGACGACGGTCAGCTCGGCCAGGTCCGGGTTGCCCAGCACCCGGTCGAGCACCACGCGCCCGTCGACGCCGGGCAGGTTGAGGTCGAGCAGCAGGATGTCGGGGCGGGGCGCACCGGCGTGGGCGCCGCGGCGCTCCAGGTAGTCGATCGCCTCTAGGCCGTCGCCGAGCACGGTGAGCGGGTTGCGCACGCGGTGTGCGCGGAACTCGTCGACCGTGTACGCCACGTCGCCCGCGTCGTCCTCGACCAGCAGGATGTGCGCGAGGTCCATGAGCTCCTCAGACTTGCCAGGGTGCAACAATTCGAGATCACCATAATGCACGTGCGGGGCCGGAATCCACCGGCCTGGGGCAAGGGTCCGCGTGCGGCCGGTGCTCGTGCAACGATTGCGCCGTGACAACGACCGACCCGCTCGTCGAGGCGCTGCTGGCGGTGAGCCGCGGCATGGTCGCGCTCGCCGCGCGCAACCTCGCGGCGCTGGGGGCCGATGTGACGCTGCCGCAGTACCGTGCGCTGGTCGTACTGGCCGGCTCCGGGCCCCAGCGCAGCGCGGAGCTGGCCCGCGAGCTCGGCGTGGCCCCGTCGACCCTGACGCGCATGTGCGACCGGCTGGTACGCAAGGCGCTGGTGCACCGCTTCCACCGGCACAACGACCGCCGCTCGATCTGGCTGGGCCTGACCCCGCAGGGGCGCGACGTCGTGGGCATGGTGATGCGGGCCCGCCGCCACGAGCTGGAGACGATCGTGCGCTCCGCGGGCCTCACGCCGACGCCGCGCGACCTGGCCCTGCTGCACGCCATCGTGCGCGCCTCGGGCGAGCTGCCCGACGAGGAGTGGTGGCGGCGCTGGGAGGTCTCGGCCGACCCGGTGGACGGCGCGCAGCTCATGCGCACGAACCGCCTCGCGCCGGGCATGCTCAACTGACCTTCGCGCCCGCGCCGACGGCCGGCTCCGGTTCGGGTACGACAGCGGGCTCCGGCGTGTTCCGCCGGTGCAGCAGCAGGGCCGTCAGGCCGCCCGCCAGCAGGCCCCAGAAGGCCGGGCCGATGCCGAGGATCGTGGTGCCCGACGCGGTCACCACGAACGTGACGACCGCGGCCTCGCGCCCCTGCGCCTCGGTCACCGCCGAGGCCAGCGACGAGCCCAGCGCCGGCAGCAGCGCCAGCCCCGCCACCGCCACGACCAGGATCGGCGGCGACAGCAGCACGAACGCCGTGGCCAGCGACGCGCCCAGGCCGAGCGCGAGCTGGCCGCCGCCCAGCGCGACGGTCGCGATCCAGCGGCGGCGCGGGTCCGGGTGGGTGTCGGGGCCGGCGGTGAGGGCGGCGGTGATCGCGGCCAGGTTCACCGCGTGGCCGCCGAAGGGGGCCGTGAGCGCGCTGGCCGCGCCGGTGGCGACGAGCAGCGGGCGCAGGGGCGGGGTGTAGCCGTACGTGGCCAGGACCGCCATGCCGGGGACGTTCTGGGCGGCCATGGTCACCAGGAACAGCGGGATCGCCAGGCTCACGACCACGGAGAGGTTGAGCGTGGGGGCGGTCAGGATCGGGGCGGGGCGCAGCTCGGCGCCGGACAGGGAGCCGCCGGGGCCGTGCACGGCGATCGCCACGACGGCCGCGAGCAGGGCGCCCGGCACCGCCCACGGCCGGGCGAAACGGAAGAGGACCGCCCAGGTCAGCACGATCGGGGTGGCCAGCAGCGGCAGGTCGGCCATCGCCCGCACCGGGGCCAGGCACAGGCTCAGGATCACCCCGGCGAGCATGGCGCCGGCGATCGGGCGCGGGATGGCGGCGATCGCCCGGGCCAGCCCGGGCACCAGCCCGGCGAGGACCATGAGCGCGGCGCTGACCAGGAACGCGCCGACCGCCGCCGGGAAGCCGCCCGGCACCGGGCCGGTCGCCGCGAGCAGGGCCGCGCCCGGGGTCGACCAGGCGATGGCGATCGGCATCCGGTACCGCACCCCGAGCACGATCGCCGTGACCCCGATCGCCACGCACACGGCGAGCAGCCCCGAGGCGGCCTGGGCCGGGCTCGCCCCGACGGCCCGCAGTCCGGCGAGCACGACGGTGAACGAGCTCGCGTACCCGACGAGCGCGCTCACCAGCCCGGCGAGCACGGTCGGAAGCCACTGGCGCATCAGTTCGGGCCCTTCGCCGATCGTTCCGTAAACGGAACGCAACAATAGCCACATGAGCGCGCAGGGATCAAGCCGCCCGACGGCCGACGCGGCCGTGGGGGAGCGGCTGCGGCGGATGCGGGAGGCGCGCGGCTACTCGCTGTCGGCGCTGGCGCGGGCGGCCGGCATCGGCAAGGCCACGCTGTCCGGCCTGGAGCACGGCACGCGCAACCCGACCCTGGAGACGCTCTACGCCGTGGCGGGGGCTCTGGGGGTACCGCTGACGGCTCTTGTCCTGAAGCCCGGGGATCCGCCGGCCGCGGCGGTGGACGTTCGCGGCGCGGCCGTCACCGCGACGCTGCTCGAGGTCTTCGACGAGCCTGGGGCGACCTTCGAGCTGTTCTGGATGCGGGTGCGACCGGGCGTGGCGCAGCACTCGCCGGCGCACGCGCGCGGGGTGACCGAGCACATCACGGTGTACGGCGGGGTGCTGCGTGCCGGGCCCGAGGACGCGCCGCTGGCCGCCGGGCCGGGCGAGCACGTGACCTTCCCGGCCGACGTGCCGCACGTCTACGAGGCCGGCGGCCCGGACGAGGTCGTGGCCAACCTGCTGATCAGGTCGCCCCGCTGACCCCCGGCCGCCGTGCCGGCCAGGGTCAGGTGGCCGTGCCGGGCCGGGACCACGGGCCGGGGCCGTCGGGCTCGGTCAGCGCCGCGATCACCGCGGCCAGCTCCGGCGGCTCGAGCCGGTCGGGCAGCGCGGCCAGGCCGGCCGCGTCGGCCCACACGTGGTCGTGCAGGCTCGCCTCCTCCTCCGGCAGCAGCCCCGTGCGCACCAGCTCCGGGCGCTCGGCGGCGAAGCGCGCGAGGAAGAACTGCTCGGGGCCGACCGTGTGGCGCCCGTCCCACCAGAGGTCCCGCTCGACATCGACGCAGCGGTCAAGCACCGCACCGCCGTCGAGCCCGGTCTCCTCGCCGAGCTCCCGCCGGGCCGCGTCGAGCGGCGACTCGCCGGGGTCGATCCCCCCGCCGGGCGGCTCCCACAGCCACGAGCCGTCGCCGGGATCCTTCCAATGCAGCAGCAGTACCCGCTGAGCCGCGTCCAGGCACACCACCCGCGCGGCCGGCCGGCGCCGGGGCTCCTCGATCTCCACGCCGAGACCCTACCGGTCCCGGGCGGGCGCGGTCGCGTACGCTGCCGGTAAGTGACGCTCCTGCTGAAGTTGCTGCTCGCGCCGCTGCTCGTCGTCGCCTCCTCGCTCGCCGGCCGCCGCTGGGGCGCCCAGGTCTCCGGGGTCCTCGTCGCCCTCCCGATCGTGGCCGGGCCGATCCTGCTCATCGCCGCCCTCGACCACGGCCCCGCGTTCGGCGCCCGGGCCGCCGCCTCCGCCCTGCTCGGCCTGGTCTCGCTGGCCCTGTTCGTCGCCGTCTTCGGCCGCGCCGCGCAACGGCTGCGCTGGGCCGCCGCGCTCGCCGTGGCCTGGGCGGCCTGCCTCGCCGCCGACGCCCTGCTGGCCCTGGTACGGGTGCCGCCGCTGCTGGCCGCGCCCCTCGTGCTGGCCGCCGCCGGGCTCGCCGCCCGCGCCCTGCCGCCGGGAGCGCCGCCGCCCGCCCCGGCGGTCGTGACGCGGCCTCCCTGGTGGGACCTGCCCGCCCGGGCCCTCGCCACCGCCGCGCTCGTGCTCACCGTCACCGGCGCCGCCGCGGCCATCGGGCCCGCCGCGACCGGGGTGCTCGCGCCGTTCCCGATCGCGACAAGCGTCGTGGCCGCGTTCGCGCTCGCCCACGACGGCCCCGCCGGCGCCGTGCGCATGCTGCGCGGCGTCCCCGGCGGCCTGGTCGGCTTCACCGTCTTCTGCCTGCTGGTGGCGCTGCTGGTCGAGCCCATGGGCACGTACGCGGCGTTCGCCCTCGCGCTCGCCGTGACCCTCGCGGTGCAGGTGGCGACCCTCGTGGCGCTGGGCCGGCGGCGGCCGGCGCCCGTGGCCGCCCCATTGCCGTAAAACGAACATTTGCCGCTTTCCCCGTCATATTCTGTGCCCAGCGCGGGTGATCAAGGGGTGAACCGGATGCAGGATCAGCTCATCTTCGGCGCCGGCCGGCTGCTGTGTGCGCTGCCGCTCGCCGCCGTCGTCGCGACCGTGCGGCCGCTGCCGGTGCAGCCCGTCGCCGGTGGGGGCGGGGCCCTGCTCGGCGTGGCCGTCGTGCGCGGGGGCGGCGGTGCCGGTCGTGGACACCGCGACGCCGCTCGGCGACCCGGGCGCCGTGCCGAGCCGGTTCGTCACCGTGGAGACGCCCGCCGGCACCGTCGCGTTCGCCACCGGGCCGGTGCGCGGCGTGCGCGCCGTCCTCCGCTCGGCCGCGTGGGCCGAGCGCGAACCCGGCCGCGGCGCGACGTTCTCCTTCACCCTGACCGCCTGAGGCCCGCCCGCGTGTCCGTCCGGCAACTGGACACAGCCTGCGACAATCACCCGGTGGCCACGGACAAGGGATGATCACCGTGAATGAAGCCGAGATCATCGCTGCGGCGCTGCGGGCCGGTGCAACCGCGGCAGCGAATCAAGTCGCCGACGACGAAGTCGTCGAGGCCTACAACGCCCTGCGGACCGCGCTGACCGGAGCCGCCCAGGATCATGAGATCCTGGCCGCCGCTCAGCGCCTGTTGCGGCTCGCCTATCCCGTCGGCCGGCCGAGCGCTCAGCAGCCACGCCCGATCGCCCCCGCGTTGCACATCGGCACGAGCTACGGTCCGGCCGCCGCCTCCATGACCGGCCCGGTCACGGTCGACTTCGGCGACAAGGCGCATGTCCCCCCAGTGTCACCGACGGTGTAGCGGGGCCTTCCACCGTCGAAGGTCAGCCGGCAGGCCCCAGCAATGAGGAAGCGAGCGGCGACTGGGCCGCGGGTGTCACCATCCGCGCCAACTACGGACTTGCCGGCGTTTTCCACAATGTCTCCTACCAGGATCGGCGACCGGTCGAGTGGCCGGTCATGGTCGGGTTCGTGCCGCGGCTGGCCGAACGGCGCCTGAATCGGCCGGTGGATGACCGATTTGCCGCGGCGATGGACGGCGGACCGGACGGCGAGGTCGTAGCACCGCAGGTCCTGGTCGGTCTGGGAGGCATCGGCAAGACGCAGGTCGCCGCCAACCTTGCCCACCGGTGGTGGGACGCCCGCCGGGTCGACCTGCTGGTCTGGGTGAACGCGGCCGGTCGCAGCGATGTGCTGACCCGCTACGCAACCGCCTTGGAGCAGGTCACCGGACTCGTCAACGCCGACGTCGAGGACGGCTCCCAGCGACTGCTCGCCTGGCTCACCACCACCGACAGGACCTGGCTCATCGTCCTGGACGACGTGAGCGACCCGAACGACCTCACCAACCTCTGGCCGCCCGCCACCCCGACCGGACGCACCGTGGTGACGACGCGCCGTCGCGACCACGCCATGGCCGCCGGGCGGCATGCCATCGAGCTCGACGTGTTCACCGGCGACGAGGCGGCGGTCTACCTGCGCAGCAAGCTTGCCGAGCTGCCCGACTGCCTCGACGACGTCGAGCGCCTGGCGGCGGACCTGGGCTTCCTGCCGCTCGCCCTCGCACAGGCGGCCGCGTACATCCTCGACTGGGGGGCCCGCATGCCGTGCAGCCGGTACCGCGGCCGCCTGCGTGACCAGCGGCGGCGACTTGCCGATCTCGCTCCGATCGCGCTGCCCGACCAGCATCGCGACACCGTCGCGGCAACCTGGTCGCTGTCCATCGAACGGGCCCAGGAACTCGTGCCGGTCGGGCTGGCCCGGCCGGTCCTGGAGATCGCAGCACTGCTCGATCCCGGCCACGTCCCGGTCGACCTCTTCATGACCAGCGCACTGGCCGGCCATCTCGGCAGCAGCCTCGGGCGGCTGATCGACACCGAAGACGTCGAGGAGGCGCTGCACCTGTTGCACCGCTTCTCACTCGTCGCCGTCGGCGGGGCCTCGACGCAGGTGCACAACCTCGTCCAGCGGGCGGTCCGGGACGCGGCCGACCCGATGAGCGTGGACGGCCATGCGCGAGCGGCCGCCGACGCCCTCTTCGAGCTGTGGCCCGCGGTCGAACTCGACGCGAACCATGCGCAGGCCTTGCGGGCCAACGTCGACGCCCTCCAGCAGCATGCCCGCCACGCACTTGTGCGTCCTCAGGTTCATCGCATTCTCCTGATGGCCGCGCAGAGTCTCGGCGAGGTGGGCCTCGTCCAGCAGGCGCTGCGCGCCGCCGAACAGCTCTACAACGACTGCACGCCGATTCTCGGACCCGATCACCCCGACACCCTGGCCGCCCGCGGTAACCTCGCACGCTGGCAGGGCGAGGCCGGCGACACGGCGGCGGCAGCAGCGGCGTTCGAACGGTTGCTCCCGGATGTTGAACGCGTCCTCGGACCCGAGCACCCGTACACCCTGGCGACCCGGGGACACCTCGCGCGCTGGCGGGGCAAGTCGGGGAACCCGGGCGGTGCCCTTTTCCTGTACGGGCATCTCCTGGCCGATCAGCGTCGCCTCCTCGGGCCGGACCACCTCGACACGCTGAGCACCCGCTACGGCCACGCACATTGGCTGGGCGAAGCCGGGGACCGGGACGGTGCCGTGGCCGCGTTCGAGGCCCTCCTGATCGACGTGGTCCGGATCTTCGGCACCGCGCACCGTAACGCGCTGATCATCCGCGGAGGCCTCGCGCACTCGCGGGGAGAGGCGGGCGCCGCCGCCGCCGCGGCTGCCGCCTACGAAAGTCTGCTCACGGCCCTGCAACGCATCGTCGGACCGGACCACCCCGCCGCCCTGACCGCGCGCAACAACGTTGCGCGCTGGAGCGGCGCCGCCGGCGATGCCGTCGCTGCGGTCGGCGCGTACGACCTGCTGCTGCGCGATGTCCAGCGCATCCTCGGGGCCGAGCATCGGGACACCCTGACCACCTGGGCGAACCTGGGACATTGGCGCCGTGAGACCGGCGACTACACCGGCGCGGCCGGCGCGTACCGGGAGCTGCGGTCCGCCGCCGCTCGATCGCTCGGCCCCGATCACCGTACGACGCTGGACGCCCTGGCCGAGCTCGCGCGCTGCCACAGCGCCGCCGACGACCTGCCGGGCGCCGAAGACCTCTATGGGCAACTCCTCGCCCAGCAACTGCGTGTGCGCGGGCCGGACCACCGGGACACATTCGCCGCCCGCGCCGGTCTCGCCGACATCCGTTCCCGAATGGGCGATACGGCCGGAGCGATGGCTCTGTACACCCAACTGGTCACCGACCTGTCCCGGGCGGCCGGCCCCGACGACCCGTCCACCCTGGTCGCGCGGAGCAACCTGGCCGACGTCATCGGCAGATCCGGCGACGCGACCGGAGCGCTCGCCGTCTACGAAGCACTCCTCGCCGACCAGCGCCGCCTGCTCGGTCACGACGCGCTTGATGTCCTGCTCACGTCGGCCAACGTCGCGAACTGGCGGGGCGAGTCCGGCGACGCCGAAGGAGCCGCCGCCGACCTGCAGGCACTGCTGCCCCATTTCGTGGCCAAGGGCGGTCCGGAGGATCTGTTGACGACGGTCAACATACGTAACATCGCGTACTGGCGGGAACGAGCCGGTGCCCCCGAGGATGCCGTGGCCGCCCTGCGGCAACTTGTCGAGAGCCAGCTGGCAACGCTCGGGCCCGACCATCCCGACACCCTGGACTCGCGGGCCCGGTTGGCGCACTGGCGCGGCATGGCCGGCGACCCGTCACTGGCGGTGGCGTCCTACCGGCGACTGCTGGCCGACTACATGAAGATCTTTGGCGCCGAGCATCCCGGCGTGCTGCAGGCCCGAGCAAACCTCGCGCACTGGCAGGGCCAGGCGGGTGAGCCCGCAACGGCGGACGCCGCCTACGAGGAACGGGAGGCCCTGATCGATGACGGGCCGGATTCGCAACCGCCGGTGCGCTAGGCTCCGCCGGTGCCCGGCCCCAACGACGCCCTCGCCGCCGTCCTCGAGCGCGGCCGGCCCGCCGACGAGGCCGACGCCCTCCTCGCCGCCCTGGTCGACGGCGGCGTCTACGTGCCGATCGACGACCAGGGCTCGGTGGTCTTCATCGGCGTCGACGACACCGGCCCGGTGCTGCCGGGCTACACCAGCGAGGCCGTCTGCGAGCGGTGGCTGCCCGCCACGGCCGGCTCCGTGTTCTGCGACGCGCTGCGGCTGCTCGACATCTCCGGGCACACGGGCGTCGAGACGCTCGCCGTGTTCGCCGCCGAGCAGTGGGCGAAGGTCCCGCTGCCCCTCGTCGCCGCGACGCTGCGCGGGCGGGGACTGCGCACCCAGGGCGAGCAGACGCTGCGCCTGACGTGGTCGACGCACCCGGTGGCCGTGGCCCTGCGCGGCGCGTTCGCGGCGCGGATCCTGGCGCACCCGACGGTGCGGACCGTGTGGATCGCGCACGCGCGGTGGACCGAGTCCGGCAACGAGCACCTCATGGTCCAGATGGCGGTCGAGGAGGGCGCGCGGTCCGCGGCGCAGGAACTGCTGGAGGCGGTACTCGCGCAGGACGTTGCGCTCGGCCCGGAGTCCCCGGGCCTCGCGCTGCGCGTGCTCGAGCCGGACGAGGCGGATCAGGCGGCCGAGCTGGACCGGCTGGGCCTGGACACCGTGCGCCCCGACCACGCCGCGGGCCGCGTACACATCGTGTCCCGCGAGTTCGGCTGAACTATGCGGCGCTGACCCCGTGCAGGTACTCGACCTGGCCGTATGAGCCTTCCGGCGGCCCGGCCAGCCGGGACATCACGCGGCCGGTGGCGGCCACGACGGCGTCGGAGCGGGTGCCCGTGTCGTGGGCGGCCTTGTCCGTCCAGATCTGCACGACCCAGATCGTGTCGGGGTCGTCGAGGGCCGCGTTGACGCTGCACCACTCGAGGCCGGGAATGCCGAGGCGCAGCACGTCGCGGAAACGCTCGATGAGCACCTCCCGCTCGCCCGGCCGGGCGGTCATCCGCCCGTAGACGCTGAATCGGTCGAGCATGACACCTCCGTCTCGTAATGAGACATCAGTGTCTTAAGAAGAGAGTGTACTGTCAACCGCCCGGTACGATCCGACCATGAGCCTGCGGGACCGCACCGCCGCCGCGATCATCGACAGCGCCGCCGCGCTCATGGCCGAAGCGGGCGGCGCCGCCAGCATGAACGAGATCGCGAGCGCCGCCGGGGTCAGCCGCGCCACGCTCTACCGCTACTTTCCCAACCGCGAGGCGTTGCTGCAGGCCATGGCCGCGACAAGCATCGAGGAGCTGGCGGCGCGCATCGCCGACGCGGATCTTCGGGGCATCCCCGTCGAGCAGGCCGTCGCCCGCCTCGCGCGCGGGTTCATCGCCGTCGGCAGCAAGTACACCGCGCTGGTCGGTCATCAACGTACCGACGACCACCCCGATGCCGAGACCCGGCTGACGGAGCCGGTGCGCGCCCTCTTCCGGCGGGGCATCGCCGACGGCTCGCTGCGGGCCGACCTCGGCCCCGAGCTGCTGACCGAGCTGTTCAGCGGCCTCGTCAAGGCGGCCCTCGAGATGACCGCCGGCGGGCGGATGGGCCCCGAGGAGGCCTCCGCGGCCGTCATCGCGGTGTTCCTGGACGGAACGCGCGGGTAGCGCGGGTCCGGGCCGCCGGCCGCCGTCAGCGCTTGGCGGCGCCGGGCGTGGGGCCGTACACCAGGCGAAGTATCGCGTCGGTAAGCGTGTCGAGCAGTTCGTCCTCGTCGTAGGCGCCCGGGTTGGCGTAGACGTCGGCGAACGTGATGCTGCGCAGGTTGACGGCCATCTTGGCGATCAGGTCGGGCGGCCCGCCCACCGTCCGGCCGGCCCGCGCGTCGCGCTCGATGCGCGTGCTGAACAGCGTGCAGCCCTCGTCGACCAGGCGGTCGCGCACGTGCATCACCTCGGGCCCCGGGTCGGGCGTGATGAACGCCTCGCGCAGCCAGCGCCCGTCGGCCTTCCACCGGGCCAGCCCCGCGGCCAGCCCGCGGCGCAGGGCCCCCCGGTCGAGCCCGTCGGAGGCGAGCCACTCGGCCATCTCCAGGTCGGCCTCGGCGAGCCGCTGGTCGACGAGCGCGGCGAGCAGCGCCTGCTTGGACTCGAAGTAGAAGTAGAAGCCGGAGCGCGCGATGCCGGCCGCCCCGGCCAGATCGTCGATCGTGACCTGGCTGATCGACTTGCTCCGGAAGACGTCCCGCGCGGCGTCGATCAGGGCCTGCTCCCGCTGGTCGCCCTTGGTGGGGGCGCGGCGGCTCTTGATGGCTGGCACAGCGTCGACTTTACAGTCCATCGGGTGTAACCGACATCGCGACGGTTATTTTCGACATGGTGTTGAGAATTCTCGGCTACGCGTCTACGTTCGGGTACGTGACCTTCAAAACGCGCCTGGCACTGCCCGTCGCCTGCTACGTGGTGCTGCTCGTGTCGGCGCTGCAGACCCTGGTCGTCCCGGTCGTCGCCGACATCCGCGCCGACCTGGGCGTCTCGACCAGCGCGGCCAGCTGGGTGGTGACCGCCAACCTGCTCGCCGCCGCGGTGTTCACGCCGATGCTCGGCCGGCTCGGCGACCTGTACGGCCGCCGCCCGGTGATGCTCGGGGTGCTGGTCGTGGTACTGCTGGGCTCGGTCCTTGCCGCCGCCACCTCCAGCCTTCCGCTGCTGCTGGTCGGCCGGGTCGCCCAGGCCGCCAGCTTCGGCCTCTTCCCGCTGGCCATCGGCGTGCTCCGGGAGGAACTGCCCCCGCACCGCCTGACCGGCGCGATGGCCCTGGTCAGCGGCATGCTCTCGGTCGGCGCCGGCTTCGGCCTCGTGGTCACCGGCCTGCTGATGCGCAACGGCGGCAACTACCACGAGCTGTTCTGGCTGGCCACCGCCCTGACCGCGATCGGCCTGGCCGGCGTCTGGCGCCTGTCCCACCGCCCGGGCGCGGCGAGCGGCCGCCTCGACTGGACCGGCGCCGCCCTGCTCGGCCTCGGGCTGGTGCTGCTGATCCTGCCGCTGGAGGAGGGCAACGGCTGGGGCTGGGGCTCGGCCCGGGTACTGGGCTCCCTGACCGGCGCCGTCGTCGTGCTGGTCGTGTTCGTCCTGTTCGAGCGCCGGGCCACGCACCCGCTGGTGAGCCCGCGGATGCTCAGGTACCGCCCGATCGTCGTGGCCAACGCGGCCGGCCTGTTCCTCGGCTTCTCGATGTTCGCCGTCTTCCTGGCCGTCTCCGCACTGGTCCAGACCCCGCACGAGATCGCCGGCTACGGCTTCGGCGCCTCGGTACTGGCCGCCAGCCTGGTCTACCTCCTACCGGGCACGGCCGGCGGCGTGATCACCGCCCCGCTCGGCGGCCGGCTGGTCGCCCGGTTCGGGGCGAAGGCGACGCTGGTGATCGCCGCGGTCCTGGCCGGGTCCGGGTTCGCGATGCTCGCGGTCCTGCACTCGGCGACCTGGGAGGTCATCGTGGGGGCCGTGGTGGTCAACACGGCGGTCACCTTCGGGTACGCGGCCCTGCCGGCACTGCTCGTCGCCCACGTCGAGCCGGCCGAGACGGGGATCGCGAACAGCGTGAACTCGATTGCGCGCTCGGTCGGCATGTCACTGGGCACCGCCTTCGTGGTCACGATGATGACGCGCAACCCCATCCCGGGGCCGCTGCCGCTGCCGCGGGAGGGGCAGTTCGTGACGGTCTTCGTGGCCGGCGCGGTGCTGGCGGCGCTCGCGGCCGCGGTGGTCGGCCTGGCCCTGCCCCGGGCGCGGCCGGTCGAGCTGACGGTGCCCGAGGTGGAGGCCGACGACGTACTCGGCGCGGCCGGCCTGGACGTGCCCGTGCGCCGATAGTGCTGACCTCCGCCGGCGACCGCAGTACGGCTACAAACCGAAGGCCCCGCCTTCGACGAGGATGAGCAGGCCGATGCCGATCAGCACGATCGGCATCAGGACGTGCCCCCACCGGCTGAGCGCCTCGGCGATCACCGGGCGGGTGGCGAAGTACCGGCCAGCAGCGATCCAGACGGCCACCAGGACGAGAAAGACCACGACGTAGACGCTCATGCCGCCGGCTCCCGCAGTGGCGAACACAGGAACGTAGACGCCGATGTTGTCACCGCCGTTGGCGAACGTGACCGTGGCCACCACGAGCATCGTCGGGCCGCCCTGCTCGGCTCGGGTCTCCTCGTCGTCGCCGCGATGCCGCCACGCCCCGACGGCGGCCTTGATGCCCAGCCCGAGCGGGAGAAGTCCAAGGTAGGGGATGGCACCCTCGGGCAGGAACGTCGCTCCGAACGCGGCAGCCACCGCAGCGGCCAGAATGGCGGCAAAGCCGAGATACTGCCCGATGGCGATGTTCCCGGCGGCGCCCCGGTGTCCCGAGCCCTGAGCGAAGAACAACGCGAGGACGAGAACGTCGTCGATGTTCGTAACCGCGAACAGGCCGGCTGCCTGCCCGATGATGCCGACGTTCATGACGGCACCGCCACGTCCCGGCCGCGGAACGGCAACCGGCATCGGCATTCTGTAATCAACCCAGAGCCGTCCGGGCTCAGTCCTCGAGCTCGGCGAACACGGCCTCCGGCGCGCGCGAGCCCGTGTCGCGGCGCACATCCATCCGCGCGACGGCCGCCGTGAAGCTCGAGCACGACGCCAGCAGGGCGTTGCGGCGCGAGGCGCGGTCGCCGATGCGGGCGCGCACCAGCTCCATCGCGAGCGTGAGCCCGGCCCCGATCACGGTGCCCGACAGCGCGACGATCGCCGATCCCACGTCCATGGCGGGAGACGCTACAGGGGCAGCGTGGCCAGGTCGGTGCGGGCGGGTGGAGCGGAGCTCCCCCACCGCGAGCGCAGCGAGCTAGAGCGGCAGCGCGGCCAGGTCGGTGCGGGCGGTCACGCCGAGCTTCGGGTACGCCTTGTACAGGTGGTACGCCACGGTCTTCGGGCTCAGGAAGAGCTGCCCCGCGATGTCGCGGTTCGACAGGCCCTGCGCGGCCAGCCGGGCGATCTGCAACTCCTGCGGGGTCAGCCGCGCCGCCGCCGGCTCCGGGCTCGCCGGGGACGACGGCAGGCCCGTGGCCGCCAGCTCCGACCGGGCGCGCGCCGACCAGGGGCGGGCGGCCAGGCGGTCGAAGGTCTCCAGGGCCTGCTGCAGGACGCGGCGGGCGTCGGCCTTGCGGCGGGCGCGGCGCAGCCACTCGCCGTACAGCAGCTCGGTGCGGGCGCGTTCGAAGGCGGAGACCGGCAGCTTCAGCGACAGCAGGTACTCGTGCTCGTCCCCGGACAGCAGGGCGCGGCACCGCAGCAGCACGGCCTGGGCCCACGGCTGGGCGGTGCGGTCGGCGAGCGCGGCCAGGCGGGGCAGGTACGGCTGCACAATGGACGGTGTGCCGGCGCGGACGGCGGCCTCGACCAGGTCGGGGATCGAGCGGTACGCCACCACGTGGTGGGCGTAGGGGTCGGACTGCAGCGGCAGCAGGCGCGGTACCGCCGCCTCCGGACGGCCCTGGGCGAGGTCGGCGAGCGCGAGCGCCCACTGGGCCCACGTGTGGCCGGCCGGCGGGCAGCCCGGGGAGGCGGCGGCCAGGGCGTCGGCGACCGCGGCGCGGCACGGGTCCTCGTCGCCGGCCAGGGCCGCGAGCAGGGCGCGGACCGCCGACAGCTGGCTGATCCACAGCGGCTGGCCGCCGTCGCGGGCCAGGGCCAGGCCCTCGGCGGCGGAGACGGCGGCGTCGCGGTGGCGGCCCGCGAACAGCTCGGCCTCGGCCTGGAAGAACAGCAGCGTCGGCAGCAGGCCGGCCAGCCCCTCGGCGCGGCAGCGGCCGGCGAGGGCGGCGGCGAGCTCGTGGGCCTCGGCGTCCTGGCCGGCCACGAAGGCGAACCCGCACAGCTCGACCAGGTCGCGCGGCGAGACGGCCGGGTCGAGCGCGGTGCGGCGGTCGGCGACCTCGGCCAGGGGGCGGGGGCGGCCGCGCACGGCGGCGACGACGTACCGCGCGACCGGGTCGGCGTCGAGCCGGGCGAGCCGGTCGAGGCACTCGCCCAGCGCGGGCTCGCCGAGGTACCAGGCCGGATGCACCGCGTGGCGGTACGCGCCGCCGTAGGAGATCAGGTCGTACGCCGCCTGGAAGTTGCCCTGCCAGAACCAAGCCTGGCCCTCGACGAAGCCGACCCGGGCCAGGAACGCGGGGTCGGTGTCGAGGCCGCCGGCCCGCTCGGCGAGCGCGACCGCGGTGCCGAGGGCGCCCGCGTGCAGGCCGTTCTCGGCGGCCAGCAGCAGCCGCCGGGCCTGCGCGGTGGGGGTCGTGCTGAGGTCGGCGGCGCGCTCGTAGGCGGCGGCGGCCGCGCCGTAGCCGCCGCGGGCCCGGGCCGTGTCCGCGCTGTCCTCCAGCGCGGCCGCGACCTCGTCGTCGGGGCCGGTCGCGGCGGCGGCGCGGTGCCAGGCGCGGCGGTCGGCCGACTCGGGGCCGGTGAGCGCGCCGGCGAGGGCCGTGTGGGCCGCGACCCGCTCGGCCAGGGAGGCGCCGTGGTAGGCCGCGGCGCGGATCAGGGGGTGGCGGAAGCGGACGCGGCCGCCGGTGACCTCGATCAGCCGCGCCTCCTCGGCCGGGCGCAGGTCCGCCGCCGTGGTGGTCCGCAGCACCGCCGCGAGGTCGCCGGAGTCCTCGGCCGCGGCCGCGAGCAGGGCGGCGCGGGTGGCCGGGGGCAGGGCGGCGATCTGGGCGTGGAACGCCTCCCGCAGCCGCTCGGGCAGGGCGCCGGCGTGCGGGGCCGCGGTGCGGGGCAGCTCGAGCAGCGCCAGCGGGTTGCCTTCGGCCTCCGTCAGAAGCCGGTGTCGTACCGCCGGATCCAGCCCCGGTTCGAGGAGCCGCTCGGCGTCGGCCGGCCCGAGGCCCTCCAGGGGCAGCTCCGGCAGGCCGGACGGCTCCATGGCCCCGGGGCGCGCGGCGAAGACCAGCGCCACGCCCTCGGCGCCGAGGCGGCGGGCCGCGAAGAGCAGCGCGTCGGCCGAGACGGAGTCCAGCCACTGGGCGTCGTCGACCAGGCACAGCAGCGGGCCGTCGAACGAGGACAGCAGCGACAGCACCCCGAAGCCGACGAGCAGCCGGTCGGCGGCGTGGGCCGGGCCGAGGCCGAAGGCGCCGGCGAGCGCGTCGCGCTGCGGGGCGGGCAGCCCGTCCAGGCGGTCCAGGACGGGGCGCAGGAGCTGGCTCAAGCCGGCGAAGGGCAGGTCGGCCTCGAACTCGGCGCCGGCGGCCCGCAGTACCGTCGCCGCGGGAAGCTCCGCGGCCCAGTCCAGCAGCGCCGTCTTGCCGATGCCCGGGCCGCCGCGCAGCACCAGGGCGCCGCCGGCCCCGTCGCGGGCCGCCTCGGCGAGGGCGCGCAGCCGCGCCTGCTCCTGGGACCGCCCGATCAGCACGCATCCGACCCTACCGCTGGTACGGGGTACCTAAGCGATCCCGATTCCGCCACGCGTGCCAATCCCTAGCGTCGGGGCCATGACCACGACAGTTATCGCACCGGCGGCCGGGCGCACCGGCGCCAAGGTGCTGCCCGCCCTGCTCACCGTGACGTTCCTGACCGCGCTGGACTTCTTCATCGTCAACGTGGCGATGCCGGCGATCCAGCTCGACCTGCGGGCCGGGCCCGCCGCCCTGCAGTGGATGGTGGCCGGGTTCGGCCTGGCCCTCGCGGCCGGGCTCATCACCGGCGGCCGCCTCGGTGACCTGTACGGCCGCCGCCGCGTCCTGACCGCCGGGCTCATCGTGTTCACCGCGGCGTCGGTGCTGTGCGGGGTCGCGCCGGTGGCCGGGGCCCTGGTCGCCGGGCGGGTGCTGCAGGGCGCGGGGGCGGCGCTGCTCATGCCGCAGACCCTGGCGATCCTGCGCACCGCGGTCCCGGCGCCCGAGCAGCCGCGGGCGTTCGCGCGCTACGCCCTGACTCTCGGCCTCGGCGCCGTGTTCGGCCAGGTGGTCGGCGGCCTGCTCATCAAGGCGGACCTGTTCGGCCTGGACTGGCGGGCCTGCTTCCTGATCAACCTGCCGGTCGGGATCGCGGCGCTGGTGATGCTGCGCTCGGTGCCGGAGTCGCGCGGGAGCGGCACCCGGCTCGACCTGGCCGGGGCGGCGCTGGTGACGGCGGCGCTGGTGGCGCTGGTCCTGCCGCTCATCCAAGGGCGGGAGCACGGCTGGCCGGTGTGGACGTGGATGAGCCTCGGGCTGGCGGCCGTGCTGTTCGCGGCCTTCGTCCGGTTGCAGCGGTACCGTCAGCAGCCGCTCGTCGACCTGCGCATCTTCCGCGGCCGCTCGTTCGGGGCCGGGCTCGTCGCGGTGCAGGCGTTCTGGATGGGGCAGGCCTCGTTCTTCCTGGTGCTGGCGCTGTACCTGCAGACCGGCCGCGGCCTGTCGGCCCTCGAGTCCGGCGCGGTGTTCATGGCGGTCGGCGCCGGGTACCTACTCACGTCGATGCGGGCGCACCGGATCGCGGCGCGGCTGGGGCGCGCGTCGGTGGCGCTGGGTGCGGTGGTGATGGCGGCCGGGCTGGGCGCGATGGCGCTCGCGGCCGGGGCCGGGCTCGGCTGGCTGCTGCCGGGGCTGGCGCTGGAGGGGCTCGGGATGGGGCTCGCCCTCGCGCCGCTGACGACGTTTGCGCTGTCGGCCGTACCGGCGGAACACACCGGCGCGGCGTCGGGCGTGCTCAGCACCGTCAACCAGACCGGCAACGCGCTCGGTGTGGCGCTCATCGGGATCGTCTTCTACCGCGCCGCCACGATCACCGAGGGCTTCCGGGCGAGCATGGTGGCGCTGGTGGTCCTCGAGCTCGCGCTGGCGCTGCTGGCCAACCTGCTGCCGCGGGCCTCGGCGTCGTCTTAGCGGCCGAGGCCCCGGCGCGGGGTCAGGGCTGCCGGTTGGTGTCGCCTTCGCCCGTGTGCTCCTGGGCGAAGTCGACGCCCTTGTCGATGTGGCCGCCGTACTCGTTGCCGGTCTTGTCGAGGGCCTGGTCGACCTTCTCGTCGTGCTGGTTCTCCGGCCGATCCGACACTGGGTCCGTGATCGCCTCCCATCCTGGGAGGGTCACACGTTCGGGGGCTCCAGGTGTCGCACATCGGGTGCGATCCATGGACGCAGTGCTACCTCGGTGGCCGTTTCGACCGCCTTCTGTACCGTCTCCGGATCGCGCGGCCCCTCGCCGAGCAGCGCCTGCAGCGCGCCGGCCACGGCCCCGACGAAGGCGCCGACGAGGGCGGCCGCGGTGACGCCGTCCAGCTCCGCCGGGAACGCGGCGGCCAGCCGCTGAGCGATCTCCCGCTGCACGTCGAACTGGGTCTGCATGGCCTTGCCGCGCACCGACGGGATCTCGGCGACGAACCGCAGGCGCAGCGCCGCGAGCCGGCCGGACAGGTCGTCGCCGTCCTCGCCGACGAGCGACAGGGCGCGCAGCAGCACCTGCGGGGGCGTGTCGTGCGGCCCGCGCCCGTCGATCGCGTCGACCGCGGCCCGCACCCGGGCGTCGGTCTCGGGGAAGAGCAGGTCCTCCTTGCTCGCGAAGTAGCCGAAGAAGGTCCGCGTGCCCACCTCGGCCGCGGCCGCGATGTCGGCGATCGTCGTCTGCTCGTAGCCGTTGCGCTCGAACAGGTCGGTGGCCGCGTCCACCAGGGCCTGCCGGGTCCGTGCTCGCTTCAGCTCCCGCAACGACATGCCGTCCAGCATATCGCATCGAATGTTAGTTGGCACTCATTGCAAACTTGCACTGAGTGCGGATATCGTCGAGGGCATGACGCCTTCGGTTCTCATCTCCGGCGCCGGCGTGGCCGGCTCCACCGCCGCCTACTGGCTCGCCCGCAACGGCTTCCGGGTCACCGTCGTGGAGCGCTCGCGGGGCCAGCGCTCCAGCGGCAACCCGGTCGACGTGCGCGGCCCGGCCCTGCCCGTCGTCCGCGACATGGGCGTGCTGCCCGCCCTGCGCGAGCGCGCCACCCACCCCGACGGCATGCGCGTTCTCGACGCCTGCGGCCGGACCATCGCCCGCCTGCCGATGCAGACCGAGGAGGGGGCCCTGGAGATCCCGCGCGCCGACCTCGCCACGACCCTCTTCGAGGCCGCCCGCGCCCGCGCCGAGTTCCGTTTCGACGACTCGGTCACCGCCCTGCACACCGACGCCGCCGGCGTGGACGTCACCTTCGACCGCGGCGCGCCCGAGCGCTTCGACCTGGTCATCGGGGCCGACGGCCTGCACTCGGCGGTGCGCCGCATCGCCTTCGGGGACGAGACCGAGCTCGTGCGCCACCTCGGCGTGTGGGTCGCGACCCTGCCCCTGGGCGAGCCGGTCGACGACCAGCGGCACACCCTGCTGTACAACGAGCCGGGCCGCCTGGCCTCGATCCACCCGTCCCGCGGCGACGCCCTGGCCGCGTTCATCTTCCGCGGCCCGGCCCGCCCCGGCCTCGACCACCGCGACGCCGACGAGCACCGCCGGATCGTCACCGAGGCCTACGCGGGCGCCGGCTGGCGGGTGCCGGAGCTGCTCGCGAAGCTGCCGGGCGCCGACCTGTACTTCGACAGCGTCAGTCAGGTACACCTGCCAAAATGGACGCAGGGGCGCGTCACGCTGGTCGGGGACGCCGCGTCCTGCGTCTCGCTCTTCGGCGACGGCTCGAGCCTCGCCCTGGCCGGCGCCCACACCCTGGCCTCCGCCCTCGCCACGTCCGGCGGCGACCTCGCCCTGGGCCTGCGCCGCTACGAGGCCGAGCACCGCGTGCGCACCGACGCCAAGGTCCGCGGGGCCGGACGGGCCGCGGCCCTGGTGGTCCCGAAGACGCGCCTCGGCCTGGCCGCGCGCAACATCGGCGCGCGAGCGATGGCCCTGTGCTGAAGGCTGAGTCTCCGGCTCGCTGCGCTCGCGGTGGGGAGCTCCGCTCCACCAACGCCCCCTCAAGTTCCGCGCCGGCGCGCACGGGCTACGACCCGGCGCGCCGGCGGACGCGTCCCGTTACGAGGACGCCGCGCATCGATCTAGCCCAGGCCGGCCGCATCCGGGCCCTCGCCCCAGATGTTCATGGCCGTCCAGCGCGTCAGGCCGTACACGAGCGTCCAGCCGACGGGCGTCAGATAGGTCGCCACGATGACGAACGCGGCAAGCGTGCCCGCTCGGATCCGGTCGCGCAGGCCCGGTTCTCCCTCGTCCTTCAGCGCACGACGGCCGAACCACGCGAGGAGGGCCCCGAACAGCGGGGCCAGCCAGGCAACCACCATGGCGGTTGCGGTGAGCCACATGAACGGACTGGCCGTCGTGCCGCGCACCGACACGCCCTCGGGCAGCGGCGCGTACACCATGTCGGACACACTGTTGCTGTTCCCGCCGTGCGGCCCGCCCAGGAGCCCGGCCAGGAAGAAGAAGACCGCGAGTCCGAAGGCCCACACCAGAGCCAGCTGGGCCCGCCACAACGCGTTCGTCATCAGTCCAGCACCCAGTTCAGCAGCTGCCGCCCCGGCGGCGACAGCGTAAAGGCCACGAAGACCACGGTGAGCCCGCCGGCGGCGAACAGCCAGCGTCGCAGCGCAGCGGGCATCTCCCGGCGCCGCCGAGCGAGTGCGGTGAACGACATGAGCAGCAGCAGTACCGCGACCATCGGACCGATGATGGTGCTGATCGCGCCTGGAACCAGCAGGATCAGCATCGGGCCGCTGAAGACGTCACTCGGGGCCCGGCATCCGCCCGCGCAGTGACTGGTGCCGTGCACGGTGAATGTCAGCAGGTAGGGTACGGCCGCGCCGGCCAGGTACAACCCGACCAGCGACAGCTGCGAGAGCACGAGCAGCCGGGCCGCGGCGAAACGGGGCTCCGACATCGACATGGCGGAATTGTACGGCCGTCGGGCGCAAGAGTGGGGGCCGGCGGGCTCCGTGATCGCCGTGCGGGGGCTCGTTTGGCCGATGTCGACCGCATCGCAGGGGCCGACCAGCTGCAGTTGACCCTGCCGGAGTGGTTCAGCGCCCGGCCGCCGGCGCCAGATCCATGCCCGAACTCGGTTCGTGACCGTGCCGGTCGCGGGGCCGCTCGCCAACCCCGACGGTGCGCAACTACGGCAACGAGTCGCGTCCATAAACGTCCGCGGACCCGGATCAAATTATTGCTCTTCCTCCTGAAGAAATTTGAAGCTCGTCGCTTTTCGCATTTTCGGCCGGCATCCGTCGCGCGTCCGGCGGCCGAGCCCCCCGGCCCGGCGCGGGCGACTGCCCTCACCACGACCCCGGCCAGGACATTGCGGACCAAGCCCGGCAGGTAACCGCACGCCCCCGAGTGCGTCCATCATCACCGCTCAATGATGCGATCTCAACAATGGTATGCCGTGTCGCCGCAGGCCCGATTCACGCACACTTCTTTGGTGCGCTCACCCCAATGGGTCGGGTGCCGGGCTGGTGTAGCCAAAGCGCCGTGATCACGGTGGGCAGGGCTAGAAACATACCGATCAGATGGGCCGCCCACGCCCACGGAGGAAGGCCGGCCGCGTCGACCATCTGTGCCCGGTCGGCGAGCAGCACGCCGCCACATGGGATGAACAGCAACCCCATCGCAACCGCGCCCACCCACAGTAGGGCCCTCGAACGACGGATGGCGGCCGCCGTCAAGACGATCGTCACTGCAGCCGGCACTCCCAACCACACGCTCGCCTGGCCCCAGTCGACACCCTGCGGGCCGGAGCTGATGCTCCGTAAGTCAGCGTCCACCAGGGTCCAGCTCCAGCCGGCCGCGATGTTGGCCAGGCTGAGAAACGCACCCGCGACCATGAACCACACGGCTCGCATCGCGAAAGCATAATCACCTCCGGTCGCATGCGCGCGGTGCGCCGAACACGGTCGGCCAGCGGACGGTTCACCGCCCGGCTCCAGCCCATCAGGAACACAGATAGGCACCATCGCCGCACCGTTCCACGCTTGAGCATCGATGCCTACGTCGCTGAGCGCGTGTTTGAGAAGTGAGTGCGGGTCTCCGTCGATGCCGTACGGTGATCGCCATGACGCGGACCGAGGTCCTCCGCGACCTGCTGAGCTACGGTCGGGACTACGACACGCCGCGGCTGGAGGAGCTTGCAGCCGAGCTCGGCCTGCCTGTGGCCGACGTGCTCGTGGTTGCGGGCCATCCGGTGCCAGGGCGCCTGCTGCCGCCGGACCGCGACAGGGAGGTCATGGAGGCGTTCACGTACTGCGTTACGTATTGCAACCACCCGCAGTTGGCTTCCCTGCGCGAGTTCCTGCTTGCTCTGCCGGATGAGGGCGCGACGCCCGAGCCTCGGCTGGCCCGCGATCCGGCGGACCCGGACCCGTTCCCGGCCATCCTGCACGGACTCATGCGTAACCGCGGCTTCGGGGTGTATGAGTTCCCGTTCGTGGGGCTGTCGATAAGCACCATCGCGGGCATGCTGCGCGGGAAGTGGCACAAGCTGGGGCAACTGCAGCAGGTGGCCGGGCCGCTGGGCTGGAGCGTGGAGGATCTCGCCACCCTCGCAGGCGAGCCGCTGCAGCCCCTCGAGCACCGTCCCATGTTCTGTCACCACGTCGGCGCGGTGTTCCTGGCCGCCGTCCCCCGCACGACCGAGCAGTTGGTGCGCGCCGCCCGTGAGGCGGACCGGCTGAGCGCACGCGTGGACCACGGCATCTTCCATCCGGTCTCCCAAGGCATCTATGACTGCCCGGACGCCTGATGTGTTCGCGCAGAGGGTTCATTGGTCATCGGGCCAGCGCCAGCGTGGCTGGCGGGTACCGGGCTGGCCTCGGGTGATGCGGGTGGTCATGGTGTTGATCGCAGCCCAGCGGATGATGGCTTCGGAGGTGGCGGGGTCGCGTTCGTAGTCGCGGGCAAGGCGGCGATGGGCGGTGAGCCAGGCCATGGTCCGTTCCACGCACCAGCGGCGTGGGATGACCGCGAAGCCTTGCTGGCCTTCAGGTTTGCGCACGACATGCAGGATGGTACGCACGATGGCGGCGGCCCAGTCGACGAGCCTGCCGGCGAAGCCAGCGTCGGCGAAGACGAACCGGATCGGCGCGGCCAGGTACATGCTCAGCAGGGTGGTCTTTGCCCCGTCACGGTCCTGGACACTCGCGGCGAGCACGACCACGACGATGAGCAGGCCCAACGTGTCGGTGACGATGAACCGTTTTCGGTCGTTGATCTTCTTGCCGGCGTCGTAGCCGCGGCTGCCACGCCCGGCCGTGCCGGCGCCCTTGACGCTCTGAGAGTCGATGATCCCAGCGCTGGGCTGGGGGCTTCGGCCCTGCTGGACTCGCAGTTGCTCGCGCAGCGCGGTGAGCATCGTGTCGGTGACCTTGTCGCGTTCCCACTGCTTGAAGTACCAGTACACCGTCTGCCACGGTGGGAAGTCGGCTGGCAGGTACCGCCAGGCGCAGCCGGTGCGGACCACGTACAGGATGCCGTCCACAATGGACCTACGTGGATGTTTCTCCGGCCGGCCGCCCACCTTCGGCGCTGGGAGCAGCGGCTCGACCAGGTCCAACTGCTCGTCGGTCAAGTCGGAGGGGTAGCGCCGCTGCCGGGACATCCGGCCACCCTGGCGGCATCGACGCCGATGGTCTCGTAGGCGCGCCGACCGAGGCCCGATAACTTCTCAAACACGCTCTGAGCTTGATCTTTAACCTGCAGCCGTGGGTTGCGGGCCCCGGTGGATCACGGGAACAGCCCTTGGTCGATCGTTCTCTTGTCGAGGGAAAATGATCATCAGCCAAGGGCTGTCGTGAAGATTGTGCATGACGCGGACGTGGCCGCCGCGTTCGGGGAGTTGTCACGGTTCCGGTCGGCGTTGTACGGATGCCTGACCGCGCGGTCGGATGCGTTGTTCGAGTTGTGTGACGCGCTGTTGTGCGCCGAGGGTCCGGTGAAGGCGTTGGTGGATCTGACGCTGGCTGCGGAGCATCGGCGTGGTCACGGCGCGATGTATGACGGGCTGAATCAGGGCCGTATCGACGTCGAACGGCTGCGCACCACGCTGGCCGGGCTCGCGCTGCCCCGGGCGCAGGACGGGCGGCTGATGCTCGCGGTCGATGTCAGCCCGTGGCTGCGGCCGGACGCGGCGACCAGCCCGGACCGGTTGTTCTGCCACGTCTACGGTCGTGGCCGCAACGCCGACCAGTACATCCCGGGCTGGCCCTACTCGTTCGTCGCCGCTCTCAAAGCGCCCTGATTCAGAAACGGACGTTTCGCCGGTCCCTGCCGGCCGAGTGACCGTAATAGCCGCGTCCTGTGTGGATGATCGGATTGCGGTGGACGCATGATCGCCATCGGCTGGACGGTCCTAAGTTCAGTTGAGTTTGTGACTGTCCCACTTGCGGGGGTCTCGCATCTGTATGTCGTAAGGCTAACCTTCAGTCGCTGGTTGGTGACTGAAGTGATTCACTCGTGCACCCGAGGTGATCCAGTGGCGTCTGAGGAAATGCGCAATCTGCGGGATCAGGTGTCCGGCGAACTGCTCGGGCGCCGCGGCATCACCGGGGTCGGCATCGGGGCCAAGGTGGTCGACGGGCGGCCGATCGGGCAGGTCGCCGTCACCGTGTTCGTCGAGGAGAAGCTGCCCCGGGCCGCACTGGCGCCCGGTGAGATGGTCCCGCCGGACGTCGGCGGGGTGCCCACCGACGTGCTGGTGCTGCGCGGCGCCCAGCCGGTGGCCGAACCGATCGGCACCAAGTATCCCGGCGACGACTTCTACGCGGACAACGAGCGGCACCGGCCGATCACCGGGGGCGTAGCCATCCGCGGCGACATCGTGCAGGGGCAGGTGGGCACGCTCGGCTGCCTGCTGCACAAGGTCGGAGACCCCACCCAGGTCTACGGGCTGACCTGTCACCACGTCCTGGCCCGCGGCGAGGCGCAGTACAACGGCCTGTTGGTCTACCAGATCTCGGTGGTGAACCCGCCGGTCGCCGGCAAGACGATCTGCGGGCAGAACGACCTCGCGACACACTCGACCTGTTGCCCCGGAATCTTCGGGCGTTACGCCGGCGGTGCGCAGAACGCCGACTGGGACGCGGCGGTCATCCGGCTTGACGGTGGCACCGACTACCGCTTCGACATGCGCCGGGCGAGCGTGCCGGCCACCGGGGACCTCGGCGGCGACGACGTGGCGGTGGCCGGCATCGCGCCGGACCCGACCGATCAGCAGCTCGGCGCGCACACCTACCTCGTGCGCAAGCGTGGCATGCGGACCGGTCTGACCGGTGGGTACGTCATCGCCGCCCACACCGACCTGCTGTACCCCGCACCTCCGCCGGGCGAGACCGAGAAGCGGGTGTGGGCCCACGACGTGCTGGTCGTCGCGCCGCACCCCAATCCACAGGTGCCGGCCGGCGAGAACAACCACTACCTGCTGGAGGGGGACTCCGGTTCGGTGTCGATGGACACCGCCAACCGGGTGCTCGGCCTCAACTTCGCCCGCGCGCAGGCCGGACTGTTCAGGCCGCCGCTTCCGGCGCCGCCGCCGAGCACCTACTTCGGCGTGCTCTTCCCCATCAACCCGCTCCTGGCGAAGTTCGCCGCCGCCGGGCTCAACCTGACAGTCGGCAGCGCGACCCAGCCCGGGCAGACCCACACGGTGCCGGGGCGTCCGACGGTCACCAGCCTGGTCGACGACGAGTCGGTGACGGTCGCGGTGCCGGAGCCGGTGGCGGCGCTGACCGCGATGGGTGCGCCGCCGCCGGGCGTCGACCGGCTCGGAGCGGACCTGCAGGCCACGCATGGCGGACGCGAGCTGCTGGACTTCTGGCGCACGCACTCGGCCGAGCTGCGCCGGCTGATCAACCGCGACCGGCGGGTCGCCGCGGCCTGGCACCGCAGCGGCGGCTCGGCCGTCTACCAGGTGCTGCTGCGCGGCGCGCAGAACGGCACGCTGCGGATCCCGGCGACGGTCAATGGGCAGCCGCTGCGGCGCTGCCTCGACGGCCTGCACGGGCCGTTGCGTGAGGCGGCCGGGGAGCCGCTGCGGGCGGCCCTGGACCGGCTGCACCGCCGCCTGCCGGATCTGGCCGGCCTGACCTACCCCGAACTGCTGACCGCATTGTCCCGTCCGACCACCAACTGAGCGCAGGCCGGAAAGGGGCGCGACCGATGGACACCGACGAGGAGCTGTACGCCGCCGCGGCCCGCGCGGCCGAGGCGCTGCGGCGCATCCCCGGCGTGACCGGGGTGGGGGTGGGGCCGAAGCGGGTCGGCGGCGTCGCCCAGCCCGTCAACGCGATCCAGGTGTTCGTCGAGCGCAAGCGCCCGCTGTCCGAGCTCAGCCCGGACGAGGTCATTCCGGCCACGGTGGAGGGCTACCCGACGAACGTGGCCACCCTCGGCCGGATCAGCTACTCGGCGCTGCCCGTGGCGCCGCCGAACGAACCGACCGGCAAACGCCGCCCGCCGCCCGAGCTCGACATGGAGATGAAGGAGCCGGTGCTGATCGGCGGCGGGCCGATCTCCGGGCGGGTCGACGACACGGCACGCGGCACGCTCGGCCTGCTGGTGGAGGACGCCGCCACCCCGCCCGCGGTGTACGCGCTGACGTGCTACCACGTGCTCAGCGCGCTCAACAGGGATCAGAGCCTGGCCCAGGCGCCGGTGCCCAACCAGACCATCGTCGGGCAGGTCGACCCGAGCGGGTCCTGCTGCTGCTCGCACTGCTGCGACGACAGTTTCGGCACGTTCGTGCAGGGTGAGTGGCTGGTCAACAGCTATCGGGACCTCGCGCTGGTCCGGTTGCGTCGCGGCACGAAGTACATCGGCAGCATCAAAGAGCTCGGCGAGGTGGCCGGGATCGCGCCCAATCCCACGGATGCCGAGTTGCGGGCCGACAGCTACCTGGTCCGCAAGTACGGTTACTCCACCGGCAGGACCGGAGGCCGGGTGGTGGCCGCGCTCGTCAACGATGCGGCCGGAGGGGTCGCGCAGTTCATCGTCGTGCCGCACGCGTCCGAGGGCACGGCCCTGTCGGAGGTGTATTTCGGCGTCCCCGGCGACTCCGGGGCCGCGGTAGTCACCCCGGGCAGGCGCGTGATGGGCCTGGTGACCAGCGGTACCGTCGCCGACGCCGGCGAGTACTTCCCGAACGAGTCGGGCCCGGTGCACGTGACGTTCGTGGCCCCGCTCAATGCGGTCCTGTTCCGCCTGAGCCACGACCTGAACCCGAAGTTCGATGTCAAGCCGGTGCAGGCCACCGGGCCGGACGACGTCCGGACCGTGCAGTCGGCGACGGTCGCGCTGCTGGACGGCGAGGAGGTCGCGGTGCGGATGCCCAGCGCCGGGTCGGTCGTGCGCGCCGCCGCGCCGCCGCCACGGGCCCACGAGATCGGCGACCGGGTCCGGGCCGACCTGGCCGGCAGCCCGCTCGGCCGCGAGCTGCTGCAGCTGTGGCAACGCCACGGCGCCGAGATCGTCGACCTGGTCAACCACGACCGGCAGGTGCTCGCGACCTGGCACCGCAGCGGCGCCTCCGCCGTCTATCAGCAGCTGAGCCGGCTGCCGGCCGACGCCGACCTGACCGCGGCGCGGCTGCCCGGCACGGTCAACGGCGCGCCGCTGGCCGAGTGCGTCGCCCGGCTGCACGCGGTGCTGGCCCGCCGCGGCGGTGCCGAGCTGCGCGGCGCGCTCGATCGCATCGACGGGCGCCTGCCCGACCTGGCCGGCCGCACCTACCCGCAGCTGCTCGCCGCGCTCGCCGCCGCGCGGGACCCCGGCGCGAGAGTCTGAGGAGTGTCCACGGTGGACAAAGCGGGAACTGTCGAGCGGCTCGGGCTGGAACTGGCCCGGGCGATCGGGGCAATGGGCCGCCGGATGACCGGCGAGCGGCTGCTGGACCTGCTGGCCGAGCTGGGCACGGTGTTCCCGCCCCAGCTGGTGGCCGACGCCCGGGTGCGCGCCGCGCAGCAGACCGTGGCCGCGGTGACCGATGCCCTGGAGCCGGCGACCGCCGCGCTGCAGGGTGCGATCACCGCCGGCGACGACGCCGCGATCGCGGTGCAGGGCGCGGCGTTGCTCGCCCGCTGCGGCCAGATCGGCCAGGCGTACCAGGAACTGGGCGGCGCGATCGGGACAGTCGGGCCGACCCTGCCCGGGGTGCCGGCCGCGCAGGTCGCCGACCTGGTGGCGAACCTGCCGCGCAAGCTGCTCGACCTGGCCGTCCTGCAGGTCGTCGATCCCACCCATCGGCTCACCGGACTGGCCGGGCTGTTCGGGCTGGCCGAGGTGACCCGCGTCGACGCTGATCCGGCCAACCCGGCCGGTGTCGACCACCAGCGCATCGCGTTGCGGCTGGACCGGCTCCCGGCGTTCCTGGTCGACCCGGTCGGGCTGCTGCGCCAGCGGTACGGCTGGGGCGGTCCCGCGCTCGACGGCGGCGCGCTGCTGGGGGCGCTGCGCGACCTGCTCGAGTCGGCCCGGCTGCCGGGGCTGCTGGAGCCGGCGGCCGGCGGGCAGCCCGCCCGGCTGGAGGCGTGGGCGCTCGACGTGACCGTCGACGCCGGCGGGCTCGCGCTCAGCGTGGTCATGCCGGTCGGCGCCGAGACGACCACGACGCTGGACATCGCGCCGCCGACCTGGGTCGCCCAGGTCACCGCGGCCGGTCTGCTCCCGGCCGGCACGACGGGTCGGCTCAGTCCGCCGCTGCGGCTGGAGCTGCAGCCACCCGACGGGCCGGCCACCCTGCGCGGTGAGCTGCTGCTGCAGGTCACGCCGCCGGAACCGGTGGTGCTGCTGGGTGTCGCCGGCGGCAGCCGGTTGGAGATCGGCGGCGTGGACCTGCGCGCCGGGCTGACGCTGGCGTTCGCCGACGGGAAGGTGACCGGAACGCCGAGCATCGAGGGCGAGGTGACCGGCGGCCGGCTGGTGATCGACGCCGGGTCGGCCGACGGGTTCATCAAGACACTGCTCGGCGGAGCCCGCCTCGAGGCGCAGTTCGCCGCCGGCTTCACCTTCGACCCGGAGCACGGCTTGCGCTTCCACGGCGGGGCCGGGCTGCAGATCCAGATCCCGGTGCATCTCGCGCTCGGCCCGCTCGACGTGCACGCCCTGCAGATCGTCGTGACGCCCGACGCCGGCGGCGTCTCCCTGGAGCTGTCGGCCAACCTCGCCGCCGCCCTCGGACCGCTCAAGGCTGCCGTCGAACGCGTCGGTGTCACGGTCGGCCTGCGGTTCCCGCCGGACGGCGGCAACCTCGGGCCGGCCGACCTGACCTTCGCGTTCAAGCCGCCCAACGGCGTCGGCCTGGCCCTGGACGCCGGGCTGGTCAGCGGCGGCGGCTACCTCTACGCCGACCCGGTGCGCGGCGAGTACGCCGGCGCGCTGGAGCTGGAATTCGCCGGGTTCCTCCAACTCAAGGCGATCGGCCTGATCAGCACCCGGATGCCCGACGGATCGTCCGGGTTCTCGCTGCTGATCATCATCAGCGTCGATTTCGGCACCGGCATCCAGCTCGGCTTCGGCTTCACACTGCTGGCCGTCGGCGGCCTGGTCGGGCTGAACCGCCGGATGAACCTGCCGGCCCTGGCCGAGGGCGTGCGCAGCGGCGCCATCGAGTCGGTGATGTTCCCGGCCGACGTCGTCGCCAACGCCCCGCGGATCATCAGCGACCTGCGCGCGTTCTTCCCACCCGACGAGGGGACCTTCCTGATCGGACCGATGGCCAAGATCGGCTGGGGGACCCCGACGCTGATCTCGGTCTCCCTCGGGCTGATCATCGAGATCCCCGGCAACATCGCGATCGTCGGCGTCCTGCGCTGCCTGCTGCCCACCAAGGAACTGGCCCTGCTGGCTCTGCAGGTCAACTTCATCGGCGCGATCGAGTTCGACAAGCAACGGCTGTGGTTCTACGCCGAGCTGTTCGACTCACGAGTGCTGTTCATGACCATCGAGGGCGGCATGGGGCTGCTCATCGGCTGGGGCGACGACGCCGAGCTGGTGCTCACCGTCGGCGGCTTCCACCCCGCGTTCCGCCCGCCGCCGCTGCCGTTCCCGGTGCCCCGCCGGCTGGCCGTCGACATCCTCAACCGGCCCGGCGCCCGGATCCGCGTCTCCGGCTACTTCGCCGTCACCAGCAACACCGTGCAGTTCGGCGCGGCCGCCGAGATGGTGCTCGGCTTCGACGACTTCGGCATCGAGGGGCACCTGTCCTTCGACGCGCTGTTCCAGTTCTCGCCGTTCGCGTTCGTCATCTCGGTCGCCGCCGGCGTCTCGCTGAAGGCCTTCGGCGTCGGCCTGTTCGGCATCGACCTGCGGTTCGTGCTGGAAGGGCCGGCGCCGTGGCGGGCGCACGGGCGCGGCTCGATCTCGCTGCTGTTCTTCGAGATCTCCGCCGACTTCGACATCAGCTGGGGCGAGGAGCACAACACCACACTGCCGCCGGTCGACGTGCTGCCGCTGCTGGCCGACGAACTGGGCAAGACCGAGGGCTGGGAGACCCGGTTGCCTTCCGGCGGTACCCGATCGATGGTGAACCTGCGCCCGCTGGCCGACTCCGACGACCTGGTGCTGCACCCGCTCGGCAGCCTGTTCGTGCGGCAACGGGCGATCCCGTTCGGCGTGCGACTGGACCGGGTCGGGCAGCGCCGACCGCATGACGGCGTGCGCTTCTCGGCCGGGCCCGCGCCGGACAGCGGCCTGGTCCGGGCCTCCGTGACCGGCGACCGGTTCGCGATGGCCCAGTTCCAGGACTTGGACGACGCCGCCAAGCTCTCCCGACCCGCCTACGAGCAGCAGGACGCCGGACTGGAACTGGTCGCCGCGCAGGGCGCGATCGCCTCGGCCCGGGCGCTGCGCCGCAGTGCCCGCTACGAGCTCATCGTCGTGGACAGCCGGGCCCGCACGCAGGCCGCGGGCGCCCGGAGCATGGCCGCCGCGGCGACCGCGGACGCGCCCGCCCCGGCCCCCACGCGCCGGCTCTACCGGGTGAGCCCGGCGGTGTTCACCCAGCTCCTCGCGGGCAGCAGCACCAGCCGCTCGCCGCTGTCGCAGCGCGAGGCCGGCCTGCGCCAGCCCAACGCCGCCGCCGACACCTTGCAGCTGACCGGCCAGCGCTACGTGATCGCCCAGCGGCGCAACAACGTGCAGGCGTTCCCGCCGGCCGGGGTGTCGAGCACCACGGCCAGCTTCCGCAGTGTCGCCGCGGCCACTGACACGCTCGCGGAGTGGGTCGCCGCCGCCCCGCCGCTGGCCGGCACGCTGCACGTCATCCCCGAGGCCGAGATGGTCGGAGCCCCGGCCACCGCGGGCACCTGGACCGGCGCCGGCCCGCTGCCAACGCCCACCGCGTTCGACGCCGCGACCGACGCGGCCGAGCTGCTGCCGGGCGGCGCGGTACTCGTCGCCGGCGGCAGCGACCCGGCCGGCGACCCGGTCGCCGACACCGCCGTGTTCGACCCGGTCAGTACCACCTGGACCGCCGGGAGCGCGTTGGGGACGGCCCGCCGCGGGCACACGCTGACCCGGCTCGCCGACGGGCGCGTGCTGGCCGCCGGTGGGCTCGGCGCCGCCGGGGTGCCGCTCGCCGCGGCCGAGGTCTACACCCCGCTCACCGGCGCCTGGAGCGCGGTCTCCGACCTGGGCACCGCCCGGTCCGGGCACACCGCCACCCCGCTGCCCGACGGGCGGGTCCTCCTCGCCGGCGGCACCGGCGCCCGCGCGCAGGGCGGCGCCGCGCTGGCCGGGGCCGAGATCTTCGACCCGATTGCCGGCAAGTTCGTCGCGGCCGCGCCGATGACCGATGCCCGCACCCGGCACTGCGCGGTGGCCCTGCCCGGCGGCTCGATCCTGGTGATCGGCGGGGCGCTGGCCACCGGCGGTCGCGACGCCGCGCTGGCCTACTGCGAGGTGTACGACCCCGCCGCCCGCACCTGGACGCCGACCGGCAGCCTCACGGCGCCGCGCGCCGGGCATCAGGCGACACCGCTGCCCGACGGCCGGGTCCTGGTCACCGGCGGCGACCCGCCGACGGCCCGCTTGGCCGGGCGCTACCGGTCCGGCAGCCTCGACGGCGCCGAGGTCTACGACCCCACGACCGGGCAGTGGACGCAGCTGGAAGCCCTGCCCGGCGGCCGGAGCCGACACCGCGCCGTGGCGCTGCCCGGCGGCCGGGTGCTGGTCCTCGGTGGCACCGGCGGCCCCGGCCGGCGGGCCGGCTACCGCAGCGCCGCCACCTACGACCCGCGTCCCGGGCCGGGCGCCGGCGCCTGGACGGGCACAGGTGCTCTGGCCGAGGGCCGGGCCGACTTCGCCGCACTGCTGCTCGCCGACGGCCGGATCCTCGTCGTCGGCGGCCGCACCGCCGCCGGCCCGGCCGCTGCGGAGCCCGGCCTTGACAGCTTGACCGCGACGACCGAGATCTACACGCCCTGACCACGAGCACGCCGAGACGGAGGGTCTGACGCCATGAGCAGTTCCACAATGGCCGCCACCGGGCACTGGACGGGCACCGGCGCGCTGCCCGCGCCGGTCACCTGGGCCGGGCAGCACGACGGCCCGGTCGTGCTCGGCACCGGCAAGGTGCTCGTCGCGGGCGGCGCCGACGCGGCGGCGGGCGCGCTCGCCCGGGCCGCCCTCTACGATCCGGCCGCGAAGACCTGGGCCGCCACCGGCAGCCTCGGCACCGGCCGCCGGCTGCACACCGTCACCCTGCTCGGCACCGGCAAGGTCCTGGTGACCGGCGGGATCGGCGGCGCGGCGGCCTTCCCGGCCCCGGGCCTGGCCACCGCCGAGCTGTACGACCCGGCCACCGGCACCTGGACCGCAACCGGCGCCCTGCACACCGCCCGGTGGGGGCACAGCGCCGCCCTCGTCGGCGACAAGGTCCTGGTCGCCGGCGGCACGACCACCCGCTCCGGGCAGTCGGTCCGGGCGCTGCGCTCGGCCGAGCTGTACGACCCGGCCACCGGGGAGTGGACCGAGGTCGGACCGATGACCGACGCGCGCAGCGGCCACCCGGCGGTCGTCCTGCAGAACGGCCGGGTGCTGGTGGCCGGCGGTACCGCGCCGCTGGCCCGCGACCTCGACGCCGCGCTCGCCTTCTGCGAGCTGTTCGACCCCGCCACCTTGGCCTGGACGCCGACCGGCGACCTGCTCGTCCCGCGCGGCCGGCACCGCGCCACCGTCCTCAACGGCGGCCGCGACGTGCTCGTCACCGGCGGCGGCGCCCCCGGCGCGCTGGGCGACGGCATGTTCGACCCGTCCAGCCTGTCCACCGCCGAGCTGTACCGGCAGGACACCGGCGGCTGGAGCGCGGTCGCCGACCTGCCGGGCGGTCGCTGCCTGCACCGCGCGGTCGCGGTCGGCACCGGCAAGGTCCTGGTGGTCGGCGGCACCGACGACGAGCGGCACGACGCCGGATACCAGAGTGCGGTCCTCTTCGACACCGCCACCGCGGCCTGGGTCCCGGCCGGCGGGCTCGCCGTCGGTCGCTGGGCGTTCGCCGCGGTCCCGCTGTCGGCGACCACCGTGCTGGTCGGCGGCGGGGTGACGCGCTCCGGCGCGGCCGCCGCCGACCCGGCGCACGACGAGCTGACCGCCGCCGCCGAGGTGTTCGACGTGACCGGGAGCACGCCGTGACGGCCGACGCCTACACCTTCCTGCCCTGGCTGCGCACCGGCCTCGCCACGCGGATCACCGCCGACCCGGGCACCGCCGACCGGGCCAGCGTGCCGGTCACACTGCGGGTGACCGGCGACCGGGTGCCGGGCGGCCCGCCGCAGCCACTCTTCCAGGACGTGCGCCGCACGGTGCAGATCTACGGCCCCGGCGACGTGATCGGGCTGGACGCCCGCGCCGTCTCCCGCGCCGAGCCCCGGCCCTGGATCACCAACGCCGAACCCAACTACCTGGCGCACATCGAGTTCTCCGAGGAGGACCTGCCCTGGCGGTACAGCCCGGCGCCGCCGGACCCCACGACCAGCCGCGTCGCGCCCTGGCTGGCCCTGGTGGTGCTGGCCGGCCCGGCCGACATGACCGGCAGCCCGACGGGTGCCGAGTTCAGCGAGGGGGCGCAGCCGGACCGGCCGCTGCCGTTCATCACCGTGCTCGACCCGGCCACGACGCTTCCACCGGCCGGTCAGCTCGGCGCCTGGGCGCATGTGCACGTCAACGGCTCGCTGGACGCCCCGGTCGCCGCCGACGACATGGGCCGCGTGCTGCCCGCGCTGCAGCAGCTGCTGCGTGAGCACGCCGACGACGCCTGCTCCCGGCTCGTCTGCCCGCGCCACCTCGATCCCGACACGTCGTACCACGCGTTCCTCGTCCCGGCGTTCGAGACCGGGCGGCTGGCCGGCCTCGGCCTCGACCCGAGCGGCGCGCCCGGCGCCCTGCATCCGGCCTGGGGCACGCCGTACCCGAACGCGCCGGTGCCCGGCCAGCTGCCGTACTACTACCGCTGGTTCTTCAGCACCGGCCCGGCCGGCGACTTCGAGTACCTGGTCCGGCTGCTGCGACCGCGCCCGCTCGACCCGGCCGTCGGCCGCCGCGACCTCGACGTGCACCGCTCACCCGGGGCCGGCCTGCCCGGCATCACCACGCCGGCCGCGCTCGGCGGTGTGCTGAAGCTCGGGGGAGCGCTGCGCCAGCCGGACCGGGAACCCGACGCGTTCGACACGTGGGACGAGCCGTACCCGCACCCGTTCCAGCGGGCCCTGGCCGATCTGATCAACCTCGCCGACGACTACGTCACCGAGAGCCCGGCCGCGGCACATGCCCGGCTCGCCGCCCCGGCCGCCGCCCCGCCGGCCGCGACGGGCGACGACCCGGTGATCACGCCACCGCTGTACGGGCGCTGGCCCGCACTCACCACCCGGCTGCTCACCGACCGCGACGGCGCGCCGGTGACGCCGAACCGCAACTGGGTGCACCGGCTCAACCTCGATCCGCGCTTCCGGGTCGCCGCCAACCTCGGGGCCGACGTGGTACGGCAGCGCCAGGAGGAGTTCATGGCCGCCTCCTGGGCGCAGATCGGCGACGTCCTCGCGGCCAACGCCCGCATCCGGGCCGGGCAGCTGGCCCGCGAGGTCGGCACCGTGCTGCAGGCCAAGCACCTGGCGCCTTCGGCGACGACCCTACGGGCGGCCGCCACCAGCGCCGCCGCGGCGACCCCGTCCGGGCGGGTGCTCGCGCTGACCGCGCCCGCCAACGCCCGCGTCGTCGAGCCGGCGCCGCTGGTACTGGCGCCCGAGGTCTTCGCCGACGGCGGATTCGGGGCCGGGAGCGGAATCGAGCGGGTCGCAGTCGGCTTCCGGGTCGCCGCGAGCCGGGTCGCCGCCGCGCCGGTGTCGCCGGCCATGCGCCGGCTCACCCGTCCCGGATCGCGGCTGATCCGCACGCTGCCGTTCACCGCACAGCGGCCACCGGACGCCCTGCTGTCCAGGATGGACGGCGCCGACGGCGGGGTGACCGCGGCACCCCCGAAGACCGTGCCGCCCGCCATCGTCACCCCGGACCGGCTCAGCGCCGCACTGCACCCGCCGCCCGCGGGGCCGAGCCTGGCCGCCGCGGCGGCCGACGACCCTGTCGGCGGGCTGGCGAGCAGCCCCGACTTCGTGCTCACCCTGCCCGGCGATACGTTCGTACCCTCGCCCGGCGCCGTGGACAGCCCGGAGGCGGCGCGGTTCAAGGACGCGCTGCGCGACCTGCACGGCGGCTGGGACGCCGCGGCGGCCGGCGGCGCCGCACCACCGCGGGCCCCGCTCGGGGTGACCGCCGTGACCGACACGATGCTGGCCGGGCTGCACTCCGACGACACCGTCCCGCGGAGGCTGCTCACCGAGGTGTCGATCCCGCCGCGGCTGGCGCCGTTCGCCGAGCGCTTCATCGAGGCGATGGCGTACCCCGTGTTCGACCTGCCGACGTACCGTGAACTGCTGGCGCAGGGCACCGACCTGTTCGTACCAAATCTGAATCTCGTGCCGCCCAACAGCATCTCGTTGCTGGAGACCGACCAGGAATTCATCGAGGCGTACCTCGTCGGCCTGAACCACGAGATGGCCCGCGAACTGCTCTGGCGGGAGTACCCGACCGACCAGCGGGGCACACCGTTCCGGCAGTTCTGGGACGTGCGCACGATGCCGGCCCTGCCCGGCGAGACCGTGGACGAGCGGCGCGAGCGGCTCTACGACATCCCCCCGATCCACACCTGGCCGGCCAGTTCGAAACTCGGCGCCCACGACCACCGCGACACCGGGACCCAGGAGAACGAACTGGTCCTGCTGATCCGCGGGGAACTGCTGAAGAAGTACCCGAACGCGGCCATCTACGCGCACCGCGCCCGCTGGCAGCTCGCCGACGGCCGGCCGGACCCGGCGCAGGAGCGCCTGCCGGTGACCCTGGCCGACCCCGCCGCCCCGACCCTCGACGAAATCCGGCTGCCGATCTACCAGGCCGAGGTCGAGCCCGACATCCACCTGCTCGGCTTCGACCTCACCGCCGACGAGGCCAAGGGCAAGGTGCCGCAGGGCAGCGCCGGCTGGTTCTTCATCATCAAGGAGCGCCCCGGCGACCCGCGCTTCGGCCTGGACGCCGGCGACGCGACCCGGGTCGAGGTGTGGAACGACCTGTCCTGGTCCGATGTGGACCCCGGCCGCACCGGTTTCATCCGGCTCGACGGTGCAACCACGGCTGTGCCGCTGCTCGAGTTCGACGACCCGGCCGGCGACCAGGAGAAGCGCGACCAGCACGTCGAGGACCTGTCCCTGCCGCTGTGGCACGCGGGACTCAGCTCAGCGGACATCGCCTACGTGCTTTTCCAGGCGCCGGTGCTGATGGCCGTGCACGCACAGGAGATGTTGCCCTGATGGCACTCAGCGACGACTTCCCGGTCCTGCTCGGCCCGGTGCGGCTGGAGACCCGCTTCACCGACACCGAGCTGCTGGTGCGGGTGTTCCCGGACGAATGGTCGATCGACAAGTTCGAACCCCAGCCGACCCAGGCCGAGATCGGGGCGCTGGACGCGTACTGGGTCGCGTTGTGGCGCAGCGGCGGCGACACCCTCGTCGAGCAGGCCGCGTGGCAGGAACTCGTCGCGCGGGTCCCGGTCGGTCGGGCGACCTGGCTGCTGAGCAGCCGGGTGCCGGCCAACCCGGCCGAGCGGCCCCGGCCAGCGGCCGGCACGACGGTGCTCGTCATCGTGACCCCGCAGGCCTACCCGGCGGCCGACAAGGCGCCGGCCACCACCTACTGGACCGCGCTGTGGCGGGCCCACGGCGACCCGGTGAAGTCGGCCGCGGCGCACGCCGCGCTCATCGCCGAGGTCGGCGCCACCCGCGCCGACACGATCCGCGGCCGCCGCCCGGCCGGGTTCGACGCGGCCAACGGCAGCGGCCCCGCGCCCGAGCCGGCCGCGCCGGTGGTGCTCGGGTTCCTGGTGCTGGCGCCGCCGACCGGTCTCGCCGCCCGGTCGTGGACCCAGGCGGCGCGGGCGACGCTGCTGCCGGACCGGTTCCGGCTGCTGGGCTATGTCGGCGGCCAGCAGGTCGTCGCGGTGACCGGCCAGCCGGTGCCGGCCAGCCTGCTGGTCAGCCCCGACCCGGCCGCCGCCGCCGCGGACAAGCCGAAGGTGAACGAGCAGACCGGCGTGCTGCAGGTACCAGATGCGATGCGCTGGCTGACCGACTTCACCCGGGCGGTCGCCGTCGGCATGGGCTTCCGGGTGCCGCTCACCCCTGCGATCCGCGGCGGGCTGGACCGGCTGGTCGTGTTCGGCCTGCGGGAGCAGGCGACACCGGCGCAGTCGGCGACCGACCTGGCCGGCCTGTTCACCCGCCAGTCGCGCAGCCCGGCCGGGTTCGCGCTGCTGCCGCAGGGCACGCCGACCAACAACACCGAGGAGACCCCGGCCGGACCCGACCCGCGCGAGGACGCCGAGTCCGGGCGGCGAACCGCGCTGGGCACGATCGCGGCGGCCGCGCCGGGCGACTGGACCGCCCGCACCGACGGGCAGTGCTTCGCCGAGGCGCTCGGCATCGACCCGGCCACCCTCGGCGGCGTGCCCAACGCCGACCGCACCGACGAGCGCGACGCGCGCGCCGCGAACGTGGCGCTGTGGCCGGCCACCTGGGGCGCCTACCTGCGCACCGCGCTGCACCCGGCACTGTCGGCGGAGACGGTCGCGCAGACCCGCGCCTTCTTCGTCCGGCACGTCTCCGGGCGCGGACCGGTCCCGGCGGTACGCATCGGCCGCCAGCCGTACGGGATCCTGCCCACCACGGCGTTCTCGCGGCTGGCCTGGCCGGCGGCGGCCACGCACCGGCGCGGGCTGCACCAGGTGCTCACAGCCGCCGCGCAGGACTGGCGCGCAGCTACCGCGCGGGTCGCCCGGCTCGGCGCCGGCGGCGATCCACACCAGCTGCTGCTGGACATCCTGGCGCTGCACCCGACGTCGGCGGAGTACCACCAGCGCTACGCCCAGAGCGTCGAGGACATCTTCAACCGCGAGAACCTCGGCAGCGGCGGCCCGCAGGTGCTGCCGGCGCTGGCCGGGCTCAACCAGCCGCAGCCGATCCTGGCCCTGCTGGCCCGGCTCGGCTATCCCGTGCAACCGCCGCTGCGGCCCGAGCCCGACCTGGTCCGCCGGCTGTTCACCGACGCGCAGTACCCGCTGCTCGGCCCGCTGGTCGACGACCGGCCGCCGTCGGAGACCGAGCCGGTCCGCGGCGGCTACCTGCGCTGGCTGGCCGAGCACGCCGGCACCGACCTCAACACGATCCGCCTGGAGCGCGGCCTTTCCGGCCGGCCACCGGGCGCGCTGCTGTACCTGCTGCTGCGGCACGCGGTCCTGCTCGGCTGGGACGAGACGGCCCGGGCACTGGCCGCCGCGGCCACCGGCCAGCCGGTACCGTCCCCCGACCCGCTGTTCGTCCACATCAGACTCGCCGACCCCGCACCGCCCAGCGAGAGCCGGTTCCGCCGGTTGTACTCGCCCGACCCAGCGGTCACCGGCAGCCCGACCCAGCTCGTCGTAGACGCCATCCCCGGCCTGCTGGGCCGGTCCCCGGCCACGGCGGCGCTGGCCGAGCAGGTACAGGCCCTGGGCCTGCTGGCCGACCTGCCCACCGCCCGGCTGGAGCGGCTGCTGGCCGAGCACCTGGACTGCGCCACGTACCGGCTGGATGCGTGGCTGCTGGGCCTGGCCAACGAGCGCCTCGCCGAGCTGCGCTTCCCGGTCGCCGGCGCCCCGGCCCGATCCGGCGTGCACCTCGGCGCCTACGGCTGGCTGGAGGAGGTGCGGCCCCGCACCCGGGCGCTGACCCAGGTGCCCCTCACCGGCGACCTGGCCACGGTCTTCGGCGCCAGCACCTTGCCGCACGACCCGACCAACGGCGGCTACGTCCACGCGCCGTCGCCCGCGCACGCGGCCACCGCCGCCGTCCTGCGCGCCGGGTACCTCGCCAACGCCACCCCCGACAGCCCCGGCGCGTTCGCGATCAACCTCAGCTCGGAGCGGGTCCGGGTGGCCCTGGGCCTGCTCGACGGCCTGCGGCAGGGCCAGTCCCTCGGCGCGCTGCTCGGCCAGCGGCTCGAACGCGCCCTGCACGACCGGTACCAGGACGTCGAGCTCGACAAGTTCCTGCCCGCGCTGCGCGGAGCATTCCCGCTGCGGGCCGGCCGGCTCTCGGGTGCCGACGCGGACGACGTCGACCTGGTCGAGGCGCGCAACGTCATCGACGGCCTCGAACTGGTCCGGCGGGCCACCCGGCCACCGGCGCAACCGTCTTACCCGTACGGCGCCGAGGGCCTGCCCCCGGCCACCGAGCAGGAGCGGCAGGCGATGGACGCCGAGGTGCAGCGGCTGCTGGACATCCACGACGCGCTCGCCGACCTGGCCGTCGCCGAAGGCACCTACCAGGCGCTCACCGGCAACCCGGAGCGGGCCGCCGCCACCTTCGACGCCTACGCCAAGGAGGGCTTCCCGCCGGAGCCGTCGGTCGTGCAGACCCCGCAGTCCGGCGTCACCCTCACCCACCGGATGGGCGTGGTGTTCCGCGCTGGTCTCGACCCGAACCTGGGCGCGGGACCGATCCGCGGCGACGGCCCGCGAGCCCGGGCCGAACCGGCCGTCAACGACTGGCTGCCGCAGCTGCTGCCGGCCGCGCAGCAGGTGGCCGCGCTGGTCACCTGGACCGATCCGGTCTCCGGGCAGGGCCGCAGCCGGGTCGTCACCCAAGCCGACGCCGACCTGCAGCCCATCGACCTGCTCTGGGCGCTGCGCCCGGCCGACGAGGCGGCGATGACCGACCTCGACGACCGGATCCTCGGTGTCGTGGCCCAGCAGGACCAGCCCCGCCCCGACACCGAGCTGACCATCCGGCACACCCAGCGCGTCGCCGGCAAGGTGACGTTCTTCGAGCTGTCCCCGCTCGTCGCCGCGGCCCGCACGCTGCTGACAACGGCCCGGCCGCTGCGCCCGACCGACCTGGTCCCGGCGGCCGGAGCCGACCCGGCCGACCGGACACTGGACACCGCGATCGGCGTGCCGCGGAACCGGCCGGCCGCGGTGCGCACCGCTCTGGCCCAGCTCCGCGACACGGCGACCGGCCTGATCAACGACCTGACGCCGCTGCTGCCGGCGCCGCCGGCCGCGCCGAAGACGGCGCAACTGGTGGCCGGCGTCGACGGGTTCCTGACCCGGCACGCCCAGATGGCCACCACGGCCGGCGGGTTCGGCATGCTGCGCAGCGGCTGGGGCGAGGCGTCCGCGTGGCGGCGGGACGTGTTCCGTGACGTGCTGGCCGAGGTCGCGGCGACCGCGGCCCGGCTGGGCCGATCCCTCGCCTCCGCCGACGCGCTCCTGGCCGCCTACAACCAACTGCCCGCCAACGCACCGGCCGACGACCGGTTCCGCCTGCTGCAGCAGGCCGAGCGGCTGCTCACCACCAAGCCAACGACGCCACGCCCGGCCCAACCGGCCCAGCTCCGCTCGACCGTGCTCGCCCGGCGGGCCGCGTTCAACAACCGCCTGCAGGCCCTGCAGGCCGTGGCCAGGACCGGTCGCAAGACCCTCAGCGGGCTGCTCGCCGACGTCTCCGCCCTGCTCCCGCTGAGCGACTTCGACGCCACCGGGCTCTCCCTCGACCCGGTGTACCAACGGGTCGTCCTGTACTGCGGGGGGCTCCTCACCCGCGCCACGGCGCTGCGGGTCGAGGTCCTGCGCCGCCTCGCCGCCGGCGACGCGGCGCTGGCCGACTACGACAAGGCCCTCACCGGCCCGGACCGGGTGCAAGCCGCGAGGACCGCGCTCACCGAGATGATCGGTCCCGACGTCCTCGTGGTCCCGGAGTTCACCCCGCCGGCCCAGCTCGACAGCGACTGGCGCAAGGCCCGCGGCGACAGCTCCAAGCTGCTGCGGCACCTCACCCAGAGCTTCAACCGCGACTATCCGGTCGACGACTGGCTGCACGGCATCGCCCGGGTCCGCGACAAGCCGCGCCTGTGGGAGCGGGCCGTGCTGCTCAGCGACGCCCTGCGCGACACCGGCGGCCTGCTCGGCGACATCCTGGGCGGTCAGGAGCCCGAGCTGCTGCCGATCCAGCTGCCGTTCCGGACCGACGACCACTGGCTCGGCATGGAGTTCGCCCCCGGCACCGCGATCACCGAGGACAAGGTGCTGTTCACCGCCCATTATGCGGCCGAGCCGCCACTTGTCGGCAACCCGGCGCGCTGCGGCCTACTGCTGGACGAGTGGACCGACGTCATCCCGGCCGCCGAGGAGACCACCTCGATCGCCGTGCACTTCGACCGCCCCGACTCCGAACCGCCGCAGGCGATGCTGCTCGTCGTCCCGCCGGTGAAGACCGGCACGTGGAACCCCGACGACCTGATCGCCGCCATCACCGACACGTTCGACCTGGCCCAGCTGCGCGCCGTGGAGCCGCACCACCTCGACAACACCGCCTACGCGCACCTGCTGCCGGCGACGCTCATCTCGGCCACCCGCCAGCCGGTGACGATCGGCACCGACCTGGCCCTGAACAACCTGAGGAGGGCCGATGACTGAGCCGACCCCCATCGACGACCTCGCCGGCGCGCTGGCCCGGCGCGAACGCCCCACCGTCGGCGTCTGGAACCGCGTCGAGGGCCGCCCGCGCGCCACCGACTTCACCCGCGCATTGCGCGCCGAGGTGCACGACCCGCTGTGGCTGCTGACCCGGCAGTGGCAGCTCGGCGAGTTCCGCGGCGCCGACGCCGGCTCCCCGGTCACCGCCACCTACTCCGTAGCGGCCACCCCGCCGACCCGCTTCCGCCCCGGCGGCGGCACCCCCGGCCCGCTACCGGCCGACCGCCCGCTGGAGGCGATGGCCGAGCGACGCGCCGTGCCGTTCACCCGCGGCACCGAAGCCATCGCCTACGACCTGCGCCTGGCCATCGGCCGCCGCTGGCTCAAGCTGCTGAGCCAGCAGCCGCTGCTGCGCGGCCTGCGCAAGGCCTACGTCGACCGGTACCCGATCGCACTGCCCGACCCGCAGTCCGATGTGGACACCCCGCGAGTCGCCCATCCCGAGGTCTGGTCGACGCTACAGGCCGTCGCCGGTCGCCGGATGGACGGCTATGCGTTGTACCGTCAGATCACCGGCGGCGGGCACGCGTGGGACGGCATCCCGGTGCTGTTTCTCGTGCGCGACCAGCTCGACGCCCTCGGCGCCCGGCTCGTGGCCTGGTTCGACGCCCTCATCGACCAGCCCGGCGCCGAAGCCGCCTGGGACGCCGTCCGGCTGGAGCACCGCTTCTCCGTCGCAGCGGGCCAGCGCACCCTGACCGCCCAGGAGTACCCCGGCGGCCGGCTCGACTGGCATGCGTTCTCCATCGACCTGTCCGGCCCGCTCGGCAGTACCCCCGCAGCACCACCGCCCATCAACCGCACCGTCTTCCCGGCGCCGGTCCGCTACTCCGGCATGCCACTGCCGCGCTGGTGGGCCATCGAGGACGGCCATACCAACTTCGCCGCCGTCCGCCCGGACAGCACCGACCTGGCCCGCCTCATCTTCCTGGAGTTCGCGCTCGTCTACAGCAACGACTGGTTCCACGTCCCGTGCGACCTGCCGACCGGCACCGTGGCCACGATCCGCGGCCTGACAATCACCGACGTCTTCGGCCAGCGCCTGTGGATCACCCCCGCCGGCGCCGGCGACGACGAGGACCGGCTGCGGTGGACCATGTTCACGCTGGACACCATCGGCAACGATCCGGTACCGGCGGACACGGCCCTGTTCCTGCCGCCGAGCGTGCCGAAGGTTGCCGAGGGCCCACCGCTGGAACAGGTCCTGCTGGCCCGCGACGAACTGGCCAACATGGTCTGGGGCGTCGAGCAGACCGTCCGCCTGCCAACCGGCGACAGCCGCCGCGGCGTCGAGGTAGCCGCCGAGATCACCGCCCACCGCCGCCGACTGTTCCCGGAGCCACCGGCCGACGACCCGCGCGCCCCGATTGCGTACCGCGCGATCACGTCGGTTCCGGAACACTGGATCCCGTTCATCCCGGTCCATGTCGGCGAGGACAACCGCGCGGTACGGCTACAGCGAGCGGCAATGCCGAGCGACATCGACGGCCGGCCGGTCCGCCCGCGCACCGCCCTGCTGCGGGAGGGCCTGGACGCGGGACACCGGTACTTCATCAACGAGGAGGAGGTCCCGCAGACCGGCACCCGCCTGACCGTCGCATACAACCGCACCCGCTGGCGCGACGGCCGGGTCTGGGTCTGGCTCGGCACCGAACGCACCACCGGCCGGGGCGAGACCACGGCCCCAATCGCCTTCGACCATCTGGTCACCCAGCCACCCCCAGCCTCCTGACCGACGCCCCCTGCCGAGCGCCATGGCGCGGCGATGACTCGGCGCCACCCGGGCCATCGAACTTGACGCATGCCCGTATGGTGGCCCTGCCGCACCGTGGTTCCGTCGACTCGCTCAGGAAAGTCGCCCGGCCTATGGAGACGCTGTGAACTTCGACGACGTGTTCTGGTACATCGTCATATTCTTGTTTCTCTTTGGCGGCAGTACCGCCGGGTTCGTCCAGCATCTCCAGTCCCGCCGCCACAAGTTCAAATTGGCGATGGCCAGGGAGAAGATCAAGTTGGAGGAGGCGAGGGCGAAGCTGGCTGAGGAGCAGAACCGGCAGACCGCGCTGGAGGTGCGAAAGGCCGAGCTGGAGATCGAACGCTATGACCGGCGGATCCCGGGCATGCTCTCGGTTCCGCTATCCGACAACGGCGCGGAAGAGGCGCCGTAGCCGAATCTCCGGTTCACGAGCGCGCGCTGACATTTGTCCAAGACCGTCGCGGCGCCGGGCGGTCATCCTCGGCGGCATGATGCATGTGGTCCAGGACGGTCCGCGCTCGGCGCCGCCGCTGCTGCTGATCCACGGGTCGGGGGCGTCGGGGTCCACCTGGGCCCCGGTGGTCCCGGCCCTGGCCGCGCGCCACCACGTGGTGCGCGTCGACCTGCCCGGCTGCGGCCGGTCCGGGCCCGCGCCGTCGTTCGACGTGCCCGCGCAGGCCGACCGGGTCGCCGCGGTCCTCGACGACCTCGGCCTGCGCGACGTGGCCGTGGCCGGGCACTCCAGCGGCGGGTACGCCGCCACCGCCCTCGCCGAGCGCCGCCCCGACCTCGTGCGGTCGCTGACCCTCGTCAGCACCGGCCCGGCCCTGGACGCGCTGCGACCCGAGCCGCTGATCCTGCGGCTGCTGCTCGCCCCGCCGTTCGGCCCGCTGCTCTGGCCGGTGCGCACCGACGCCATGCTGCGCCGCGGCATCGCCGCCACGATGGCGCGCCCGGCCGCCATCCCCGACGAGGCCGTCGCCGACGTGCGGGCCACCCGCTACCGCGCGTTCCGGGCGGTGCTGTCGAACAACCGGGCGTACCTTCAGGAGCGGGACGTCCCCGCGCGCCTGGCCGGGCTGGGCAAGCCGGTGCGGGTCCTCTTCGGCGCCGCGGACCCGCGCTGGGACCCGGCGTCGGCCCGGCGCTACGAGGCCGTGCCCGGCGCCCGGATCGAGCTGCTGCCGGGCGTCGGCCACGTCCCGATGCTGGAGGCGCCCGAGCTCACGGGCGAGCACCTGCTGGCCTGCACGGCCTAGACTCGTGTACGTGCCGCCCGACTGGTCCACGGTGGCCATCGCGGTTCCGCACCCCGCCCTCCGGCGGCCGGGCGTGGCGATGGCCGGCTTCCGGCAGCGCCGCCCGGCGACGTGGGACATCGCGATGGTCGCCCACCCGTCGGTCACCGTCCTGCTCAACCTGGCCGCCGACGACGACGGCCTGGTGTGCGGCGCGGGCACCAGCCGCCGCTGCGGCAGCGTCGTGGCCGGCCTGCTCCCCGGCGACCTGCGCGCGACCGGCCGGGTCGTGGACTGCCTGCAGATCCGCCTCGACCCGGTCGCGTCCGCCGCGGCCTTCGGCGGGCCGGACCTGACCGGGGTACTCGTGTCGCTGGACGAGCTCTGGGGCCGCGACGCGACCCGCCTCGAGGACCGCCTGCGCGCGGCCTCCGGCTGGGACGAGCGCTTCGCGATCGCCACCAGCTTCCTGGCCCGCCGCCTGGACGCGCCCCCGGTCGACCCGGAGGTCGCCCACACCTGGCGCCGCACCCACGCGGGCCGGGGCCGGGTGAGCGTCGAGGGCCTGGCCGAGGAGGTGGGCTGGAGCCGCAAGCGCCTGTGGTCGCGCTTCCGCGGCCAGCTGGGCATCTCCCCGAAGCGCGCGGCGCGCCTGGTGCGCTTCGACCACGCGGCCCACCTGCTGGCCGCGGGCCGTCCGGCGGCCGAGGTGGCGGCCGAGAGCGGCTACGTCGACCAGTCCCACCTGCACCGCGAGGTACGCGCCTTCGCGGGCCTGACCCCGTCGGCGGTCGCCGCGGCCCCGTGGCTGGCCATCGACGACACCGCCTGGCCGGCGTCGGTCAACCGAGGCGACCGACGTCCTCATACGCCGGCGACCAACGGCGGCAGCCCGTAGATGCCGGTCGTGGGCACGGCGGCATCGTCGATATTTCAGAGCCGCACGGCGGCCACTCCGAGCGGTACCGATATGGGGTTGCCGCCGGGGCTGTTCCTTGTGACGTTGTCAGCGTGACCCCGGAACCAGACACCGTCCCGGTGCCCGATCGCCGCCCGGTCGGCCCGGGCGTCGTGCGCCGGCTCATCGCCGAGCAGTTCCCGCGCTGGGCCCACCTGCCCGTCCGCCCCGTCGCGGTCAACGGCTGGGACAACCAGACCTTTCACCTCGGTGACCGCATGTCGGTACGGCTGCCCACCGCCCACGAGTACGCGCTCGCCGTCGACAAGGAGCACCGGTGGCCGCCGATGCTCGCGCAGCACGTGCCGGTGTGGCGGTCGGCGTCGACGCGTCGACCTGGCGCCGCGGGCGCGGGTGGGCGCTGTGGAAGGCGCTGATCGGCTACGGCGATCCGGGAGCGAAGCGCGTCGTCGACGAGGTGCTGAAAGATTCGCTCAACCGGGAAGGGGGTCGTGGCGTCGTAGGTTCGTGACGGGGGTGCGGCGAGAGGCGGGCCGGGCGGCGATGCGCGAAGACGTTCGGCGCGACTTCTTCGCGGCCAACTACGCGCGCCTCGCCGGGTGGGTGCGCCGCCAGGTCGACGACGACGAGACCGCGCACGACATCGCCGCCGAGGCGTTCGTGCGGCTGCTGTCGCGGTGGTCCGACTCGCACGACCCGCACGCGTACCTGTACAAGGTCGCCGTGAACCTGCTGCGCGACCACTGGCGGCGCTCGCTGCGGGAGCGTCGCGGGCTGCACCTGGCCGCGGCCGAACAGCGCGACGTCCCGGACGGGCGGCCCGAGCGGGGCGCCGACCTGCGCGCGATGCTCCAGCCGCTGCCGGAGCACCAGCGTACGGCGCTGCTGCTGCACTACCTGGCCGGCTTCTCGGTCCGGGAGGTCTCGGCGATCGTCGGGCGTCCGGAGGGCACGGTGAAGTCGGATCTGTTCCACGCCAGGGCGCGGATCCGAGCGGAACTGGATGGCACCGATGACTGACCCCGACGAGCAGTTCGAGGGCTGGCTGGACCGGCACCGGGTCGAGGCGCTGGGGCCCGTCCCCGGCGCGTACGAGCGGATCGCCCGCACGGTCCGCCGCCGGCGCGCGGCCCGGGTGACTGCCGTCGCCGCCGCGGTGGCGGCGGTGCTCACCGGCGCGACCGGCATCGCCTACCGCATCGCCACCGGCCCGGGGCCGGTGCTCCCGCCGGGTGCGTCGCCGTCGCCGTCCGTGCCGCCGTCGCCGTCTGTGTCGCCGCCCGTGTCGCCGTTCGCGTCGCAAGAGCCCGAACCGGCCGGGACGCAGGACACACCCGCGACGGCCACGTCGTCCCAGTCCGTCCGGTGCCACACGAACGAGCTGAAGGTGGCGGTGCAGACCGCGCCGGGCGGTGGCGCGCAGGGGAGCGAGTACGTGTGGCTGGTGTTCACCAACGTGTCCGGCCGGACGTGCTCGTTGTACGGCTATCCGGGAGTGTCCTGGGTGACGGGGGCATCCGGGTCGCAGGTCAACGACCCGGCGCGGCGGACGGGGGTGGCGCCGGCGCGGGTGGTGCTCGCGCCGGGTGCGGTGGCTCATGCGCAGGTGCGGTACGGGAAGCCGGAGATGTACGGGGAGGAGTGCCAGCTCGCAGCGGTGGCCGGGTTCCGGGTGTATCCGCCCGACGAGACGGCGGCCGTGTTCGTGCCGCTGGCGGGCCGGGCGTGCTCGGCCAAGGGGGTCGGCGTGGCCGAGGTGTGGCCGATCGTGGCCGGGCTCAGCGGGTAGCGCTAGTTCTGCCGCTCCCGCTGCTCGTCGCGCTCGCCCGCCTGCTCCGGTACCGCCGGGGTCCTGTCGTCGGCCAGCAGGGCGTGGCGGGCCGCCCGGGCGCGCAGCAGGTGCGAGATCTCCGCCTCCGGTACGCCCGCCCGGAGGCAGGCCCGGCGCAGCGGTTCGTCCAGTGCGGACGTTCCCGGCGGCAGCGGGGTCAGGCGGCGGCCCGCGAGGTTCAGCACGCCCGCCAGGACGTGCTCGCGGCGGACCGGGGCCGGGGTCTCGCCGGCGCCGGGCAGGGTCGTGTGCCAGCGGCGCAGGCGGTGGGCCAGGAGCAGGGCGGCCGCGGCCAGGCCGGTGAGCACCGCGGCCGTCGCCAGCGCGGGGGTCACGTGGTCGCCGCGCAGGCGGCCGGCGGTGAGCACCAGCAGCGCGGCGGCGATCGCGGCGGCCCCGGCGCCGGGCAGGGCCGAGAACGCGATCGGGGCGGGCGTGGCCGGCGGGTGTACCTGGGCCAGCGTGGTCAGCAGCGGGGCGGTGTGCGACGGCCAGGTCCAGGGGCGGGTCAGCACGTCGTCGAGGAGCCGGCCGTACGCGGTGCCCCGCGTCGTGCGGAACATCTGCCAGCGGCCCGCGGCGAAGGTCGTCGTGTCGTGGTCGCGGCCCGCGAGGAGGGCCGTGGCCACGCCGCGGTCGAGCTGGGCGCGGTGGACCAGGGCCGTCGCCCAGCCCGGGTACGTCTCCCCGCGGCCGAGCAGCATGCGCAGGACGGGCGGCTCGTCGGCCGCGCGGGCCACGGCCTCGAAGTCGTGGGCGTCGCCGGAGGCCTCGGCGGCGGCGACGGCCGCGGCCGGGTCGCGCCGGGCCAGCAGGGTCAGCGCGGCGGACCCGGGGCCACCGGTGGCCGCCATCCGGTGCAGCACCTCCGCCCCGGACGGCGCCGCCTCGCCGGAGGTGTCGCCGGGGTCGCCGGCGTCCAGCAGCGGCAGGAGGCACAGCAGCCGGGAGAGCCAGCGGGCGTCGCGGGCCGCGGGTGCGGTACCGGCCAGCGCCTCCACCTCGATGCGCGCGGCGCGGCGCACGCCGTCGTCGTCGCCCGCGCCGGCGGCCACGGCGGCGCGGAACAGCAGCCGGCGGTCGCTCAGCGCGGCGAGGTCGTCGATGATCCGCCAGCGCTGCTCCTCGCCGGCCGACGTCGCGGCGCCGACGGCCTCGCTCATCAGGCCGGCGGGCCAGGGCCGCCGGCTGCGCAGGCGATCGGCGAGGGTGTCCCAGCCACCCCTCCCGCCGGCTGCGGATTCACCGGCCACGGGAAGTACCACCGCCGGAATGTGGAAACCGGGGACGGGCTCGGCATGCGAGAGGGTGACCACGGTCGAGGTGGGGGCCGTGCGCGCCAGGGGGCCGATCAGCCCGGCGACCGCGGCGCGGACCGCACCGCCGGCGTCGTCGAGGCCGTCGAGCAGCACCAGGTACCCGTGCGCGGTCGCCTCGGTCGCTTCGGCCGCGGTGATCGTGGCGAGGACGACGTCGGCGGTGACCGGCCCGTCGGCGGCGATCCTGGCGAGGTCGACGTACACGGGGCGCTGGGCGGCGGCCGGGTCGGCGGCGGCCCGGCCCCAGGCCGCGCGCAGCAGCCAGGGCAGCGGGCGGGGCCCGGCCGGGCCGGGCGCGGTGAGCAGCCAGAGGCGCTCGCCGCGGCGGTCGAGCAGGGCGGCCGGGTCGGCGCGCTCCCCGCCGGGGCCGAGCAGCGCCGGCGCGTCGGCGCGGTCGCCGGGTCCGGCATCGAGGTGGTGGGCGGCTTGCCAGCGGAGCGCGCGCTGCGCTGCGTGCCGCTGCATCCGGTTCGCGGGCATCGACGTCGAGCTCCGAACGATAAGGGGCGATGGCCCCCTAATCGTGCGGCCGTCGATCACCGGGCGGAGCCGGAACGGCGCGGCATCCATCGAAAGGGGTAATCCGACCGCTCGGCCCCGCACAGCGTGTGCGACGCGCCGTACGCAGTGGGTTCATCGAACGGGGACTCGTCGCACCCCAGGTCGGACGGGGTGTACGACGGGGTCAGGCGAAGTCGGCGGCGATGCGGTTCGCGGCCGCCAGCATCTGCGACCCGACCGGCTCCACGCCGAGCTCGGCCAGCAGCAGCCCCGTCGAGACGCGCTCGGCGTTGCCCCACTCCCAGATCGCCCGCTCGTCGCGGCCGGTGCGCGCGGCGAGGCACCGGGAGCGGGCGCGGGGGTCGGCGGCGGCCAGGAGCTCCTCCGGGTCCTCGCGCATGAGGATTCCGAGGTCGTACTCCGCGTCCGCGCTCAGCCCGTCCGGGTCGACGAGCTTGAAGCGGCCGCCGGGCGCGCGCAGGGCGTTCCACTGGTGCACGTCGCCGTGTACGAGTACGGCCCGTTCGTCGTCGTGGGCGGCGGCGCGCCGTTCGCAGCAGGCGAGGGCGTGCTCGACGGTCCGCTCCGGGCACGGCCGGCCGGTGCGCTCCCAGGTGGCGGCGATGAAGTCGGCGAGCCAGCCGGCCTTCCACCGCCCGGTGGGCAGCCCCGAGCCGGGGGCCGGGCGCCACACCCGCGCGGCCGCGTCGGTCAGGATTTCCAGACGCTGCGGCAGCGGTACCGCCAGATCCGACAACGCCGGCCCCAGCCGCTCCAGCAGCAGGGCCCCGCGCCCCTCGTCGGCGCGCAGCAGCCGGGCGCACCCGTCCCCGCCGGCCAGCCGCAGCACCGTGGCCTCGTGCCGCGCGTGCTCGCCGGCCCGCGGGACCAGCAGTTTGAGCACGGCATCGGTACCGTCGTCGAGACGCGCCGCCACCACGAGGGCCTCGGTCGCGCCGTCGAACACCTTCCCGGCGCGCAGCCCCCAGTCGCGCTCGAGCTCGGCGACGAGCCCCGGCAGGCCGGCGAGCCAGTCGTGCGCCCCGGCCAGCACGGCCTTGCGCCGCACGATCTCGGGGATCACGCGCGCAGGTTCTCGCTGACGCGGTCCAGCAGCCCGATCAGCTGCCGGGACTCCTCGTCGCTGAACCCGCGCAGCGCCCGGGCCCCGATCGCGTCGAGGGCCTCGGGCACCCGCCCGCGCAGCGACTCCCCGAGCGGCGTGAGCACGATGCGCACGACCCGCCGGTCGGTCTCGTCCCGGGCGCGCGCGACCAGCCCGGCCGCCTCCATGCGCTGGGTCATCCGCGTGATCGTGGGCACCTCGACGTCGAGGCGGCGGGCCAGGTCGCCGGTGGTGAGGCCGTCCTCGCGCCAGAGCTGGTCGAGCAGGAAGTTCTGCCCGATGTGCACCCCGAGCTCGCGCAGCGCCTCGGCCGAGGCCGTCTTCATGCCCTTGGACGCGCGCTGGAGCGCGTCGCAGTACTCCCGGTCGACGGCCCTGCCCATGCCGGAACGATAGAGCACTTGACTTAACTTAGCCGACTAAGTAATTCTTTAGCCGACTAAGTTCTTTGTCCCGCGGGCTGATCGAAAAGTCGGGCGCTCCGCGCCGCGACTTTTCGGACTTTTCGCCCGACGGGGGATATGCCGCGATGCCAGGGAGGAAACTCATGGATCTGGGACTGCAGGGCCGCCGGGTGTTCGTGACCGGGGCCTCCGGGCGGATCGGCCGCGCGACCGCGATCGCGTTCGGCCGGGAAGGGGCGCGCGTCGCCGTCGGGTACCACCGCGACGAGGCCGGCGCCAAGGCCGTCGCCGCCGACGCCGAGCGGGCCGGTGGGCACGCCGTCCCCGTGCGGGTCGACCAGGCCGACGAGAATGCCGTGACGGAGGCGGTCGCGACCGTCGAGCGCGAGTTCGGCGGCGTCGACGTGCTGGTGAACAACGCGGTCGCGTGGCCGCCGTACCCGGAGCCCGGCGAGCGGTTCGAGACCGTCCCCGCGCGGCGCATGCGCGAGTCGGTCGAGGCCAACCTGCTCGGCCCGTACCTGCTGGCGCGCGCCGTCGCCGGCGGCATGCGGCAGCGCGGCTGGGGCCGGATCGTGCACGTCTCCACCGGGCTCGCGGTCGACGGCCGGCCCGGCAGCGCCCCGTACACGACCCCGAAGGCGGGCCTGCACGGCCTGGCCCGCACCATGTCCCGCGAGCTCGCCCCCGACGGCGTGCTCACCAACGTGGTCATGGCCGGCTTCGTACCCGGCGAACGGCAGCTGCCGCCCGAGGTGCTGCACAGCGCCGCGGAGGCGGCCGCCACCCGCCGGGTCAGCACCGCGGAGGAGATCGCCGCCGTGATCGTCTTCCTGTGCTCGGCCGCGAACGGCAACGTGACCGGCGAGCTGATCCGGGCCGACGGGCATTTTCTGACCCCGGCCTAGGAACTTTCCGGGGCCGCGCGCCGACTACCCGCGTCAGTGCCGTCGTGGAGGATGGGAGGATCGGTCGCGTGCAGATTCGCCGAGTTCTGGGGTCCGTGTCCGTAGTGCTGGTGGCGAGCGCGGCGGTCCTCGCGCTCACCGCCGCGCCGGCGTCCGCCCACGTGGAAGTCAAGGCCGACAAGGCGCAGGCCGGCGCGACCGACGTGACAATCACGTTCAGCGCCGAGGCCGAGAACTCCAAGGCCGGCATCGCCTCGGTCAAGGTCGCGCTCCCGGCCGGCATCGCGCCCGCCGACGTCAGCTGGGTCTCGGGCCCGACGGGCTGGGCGCTGACGGCCGACGCGGACGGGTACACCGTCGCCGGCCCGGCGCTGGCGACCAAGAAGGACGCCGAGTACGCGGTGAAGGTCGCCAAGCTCCCGGCCGACGCCACCGAGCTGGCGTTCAAGACCCTCGTCAACTACACCGACGGCAAGGTCGACCGCTGGATCGACGCCGCCGGCACCGACAACCCGGCGCCGGTACTGAAACTCGCGCCCGCCGCGACCCCGGCCGCCCCGTCGGTCGCGCCCACCTCTGCGCAGCCGGTCGCCACGACCAACGCCGCGCCGGCCACCACCGGGGCCGACGCCGCCAACGACGAGGCCGACAGCTCCGCGACGCCCTGGGTCGTGCTCGCCGTGGTGGTAGTGGTCGGCCTGGCCGCCGTGCTGTTCTTCCGGTACCGCCGGCGCAACCGGGAGTCATGACATCCGTCATGGGGTTGCGGGTGACGCGATGCAGCCGCATCGCGATCGATCCCCGGCCATGCTGAGGGCATGACGAACGAAGCAGTCCAGCTGGCCGGCCTGAGCAAGCGGTTCGGGCCGGTCACCGCCGTCGACGGGCTGGACCTCACGATCCGCCGCGGCGAGGTGGTCGCGCTGCTCGGCCCGAACGGCGCGGGCAAGTCCACCACGATCGACATGCTGCTCGGGCTGCTGCGGCCGGACGCCGGCGCGGTCCGCCTCTACGGCGAGCCCCCGGCGAAGGCCATCGCCCGCGGCGCGGTCGGCGCGCTCATGCAGTCCGGCGGCCTGCTGCCGGATCTGACGGCCGGGGAGACGGTACGCCTGGCCGCCGCCCTGCAGCGCAACCCGCGCGACGTCGGCGAGGTGCTCGAGCGGGCCGGCGTCGCCGAGTTCGCCAAGCAGCGCGTCGGCGGCCTCTCCGGCGGCCAGCAGCAGCGCATCCGCTTCGCGATGGCGCTGGTGAGCAACCCCGACCTGCTGGTGCTCGACGAGCCGACGACGGGCATGGACGTGGAGACCCGCCGCGCCTTCTGGGCCTCGATGCGCGAGGAGACCGCGCAGGGCCGCACGGTGCTGTTCGCCACCCACTACCTCGAGGAGGCCGACGACTACGCCGACCGGATCGTGCTGCTGCGCTCCGGACGGATCGTCGCCGACGGTACCTCCGCCCAGATCAAGGCGGCCGTGTCCGGGCGCACCATCCGCGCCACGGTCCCCGGCGCCGACCTCGCGGGCCTGGCCGGCCTGCCCGGCGTCGAGCGGGTCGAGACCCGCGGCGAGTCGGTGCTGCTGCACTGCGACGACTCCGACGCCGCCCTGCGGGCCCTGCTCAACGCCACCGCCGCGCACGACATCGAGGTCACCAGCCGCAACCTCGAAGACGCCTTCATCGCCCTTACCGTCGCCGGGAGCGCCAAGTGAACGCCACGTACCTCCGCCTCGAGGCGGTCCGCCTGATCCGCAACAAGCGCGCCGTGATCTTCTCCACCCTGATGCCGGCCCTGCTGGTGCTCATCATCGGCGGCGTGTCGGTCGGCGGGGACCCCGACGCCAAGAAGTACGTGATGGTGAGCATGGCCCTGTTCGGCGCCATGACCGCGGCCATGTTCAGCGGCGGCACCATCGCCGTGGAGCGCGGCCTCGGCTGGAACCGCACGCTGCGGCTCACCCCGCTCTCGCCGGCCGCCTACGTGCTCAACAAGGTGCTCCTGTCCCTGCTCGTCGCCATCCCGCCGGTGATCGTGACGTTCGCGATCGGCGCGAGCGCCCTGCACGTGCGGCTCACCGCGGCGGAGTGGGTGCTGTGCTTCGTCGGCGCGTGGATCTCGTCGCTGCCGTTCGCGGCGCTGGGGGTCGTCGTGGGGTACCTCGCGAAGCCCGACAGCGTGCAGCAGATCTCGGCGCTGCTGAACCTGACCCTCGCCGCCTTCGGTGGCCTGTGGGTCCCCGTAACCCTGATGCCGCACTTCCTGCAGGTCATCGCCAAGCTGACCCCGTCGTACTGGACCGGGCAGGTCGCCCGCAGCCCGCTCGACGGCGGCCACGTCGACGGCCAGGCGGTCGTGGTCCTGGTTGGCTGGACGGTGGCGCTGGGGATCATCGCTCTCCGCCGGTTCCGCGTGGACACCGCCCGCGCGTAGGTTTCGCTACCGTGTTCGACATGCCGAACGCCCGGCCCGCCCGCCGCTCCGCACCCAGGTTCTTCTGGCTGTGGGCGGCGGTCTGGCTGTTCTACATGATCGGCCCGATCCAGGAGGGCTGGCGGCAGCCCGAGCCCTGGGAGCGGATCGTCAGCCTGGCGGCCGCCGTCGGGTTCTGCGCCGTGTACCTCACCGGGTTCATGGCCATCCGCCGGCACTACCGGTCCACCGGCAAGCCCCCGTCCCGCGCCCAGTACGTGGCGCGCCTCGGGGCGATGGTCGTCTTCGCCGCGACCCTGACCGCGATCGTCGGCGAGTCCGGGCTCACGACGCTGGTGTACATCGGCGTCATGGGCATCTTCACGTTCCCCGGCCGCGCCGGATGGAGCGTGGTCTTCGCCTGCGCCATGGTCGCCGGCGTCCTGCCGCGGGTCGTGCCCGGCTGGGACGGCACCTACGACCTGCTCTTCTCGGTCATGGTCGCGGCCCTGGCCGTGTGGGGCGTGACCCGCGTGGTGCAGCGCAACGCCCAGCTCGCCGAGGCCCGCGAGGAGATCACCCGGCTCGCGATCGCGGCCGAGCGCAACCGCTTCGCGCGCGACATGCACGACCTGCTCGGCCACTCGCTCACCGTCGTGTCGGTCAAGAGCGAGCTCGCGGGGCGCCTGGTGCAGCTCGCGCCCGAGCGCGCCGAGGCCGAGCTGGCCGACATCCAGCGGCTCGTGCGCCAGGCGCTCGCCGACGTGCGGGCGGCCGTCGCCGGATACCGCGAGATGTCCCTGGCCACCGAGCTCGCCTCGGCCCGCAGCGCCCTGGACGCGGCCGGCATCGAGGCCGACGTGCCGGTCACCGGGGAGGCGGTCGACCCGGAGCGGCAGGAGCTGTTCGCGTGGGTGGTCCGCGAGGGCGTCACAAACGTCGTGCGGCACAGCGAGGCCAAGCACTGCTGGATCCGCCTCGACCGCAACGCGGTGGAGATCGGCGACGACGGCCGCGGCCCCCAGGGGGTCCCGGAGCAGCTCGCCGCGGACGACGCCGGCTCCGGCGGCCACGGCCTGGGCGGCCTGCGGGAGCGCCTCGACGCCGCCGGCTGCTCGCTGAGCATCGGCCGGCGCGACGGCGGCGGGTTCCTGCTGCGCGCCGCCGCGGCGTGACGGTGCGCGCTAAGGTCCATGGCGTGCCGCCGCGAGACGAACGAGACCGGGCCGGCTCCGCCGCCGCCCGCGATGCGCTGCGCGAGGCGATCCTCGCCGGGCGGTACCTGCCGGGCGAGCGCCTGGTCGAGGCCCAGCTCAGCGACCGCCTCGGCGCGAGCCGCTTCAACGTGCGCGTCGCCCTGCAGGACCTCGCGGCCGAGGGCCTGGTCGAGATCCAGCGCAACCGCGGCGCCCAGGTGCGCAAGGTGTCCATCGACGAGGCGATCGAGATCACCGAGGTACGCATGGTGATCGAGGGTCTCGTCGCCGCCCGCGCCGCCGAGCGCGTCGACGCCGACCAGGCCACCGAGCTCGACGAGATCGGCCTGCTCATGCGGCGGGCGGTGACGGCGGGGGAGTACCGCCGCTACAGCGACCTCAACCAGCGGCTGCACGCCCTGATCCGCACCATCGCGGGCCACCGCACCGCCGACGGCATCATCGAGACCCTGCGCGGGCAGCTGGTCCGCCACCAGTTCATGCTCTCGCTGCTGCCGGGCCGCCCGCAGGTGTCGCTGCCCCAGCACGAGGCCGTGATCGCCGCGATCCGCGGCCGCGACCCGAAGGCGGCCGAGGACGCGATGCGCGAGCACATCGCCAGCGTCGTGGAGGCCCTGCGCTCCATCGACACCCTCGGCAGTCCCGCGACCTAGCCTCTTCGCCCGGCACGCCGCGCCGGACGTTGGCGGAAGCACTGGTGCATCCGCCAACGTCCGGCGACAATGCGGGGCGACCGGCCCGGGCAAGCTGCGGCTTACTTCGACGGCTTGCCCGGAAGCTCCTCGGTGGTGACCCCGGGGCGTTCCACGGTCACCGGGCTGCCGTAGTCGGACAGCTCCAGCGTCTCGTCGACCACACCGGTTTCGGTAGCGGAACGCAGCGTGGCCTCGTAGACCACCTTCGCTACCCGATGATCGGATCCCACCGTCACATCGCCGACCACCTTGCCGTCGATGAGGCCCGTGCGCGGCGGGATGGTTACTTCGAAGTGGTACTTGTCCGGGCCGGTCTGACTGATCTTGGCGCCGGACTGGGCGAGGGCGTCGAGCAGTTGCTCCGGGTCGGCGGACACGGCGAGCACGCCGCCCTTGGGATCGTAGGGCAAGCTGGTGTACTTCTTGCCCGGGACACGACTCCAGTCCACCAGCTGGTCCGGGCTGGGGGCGGGTTTGAAATGATTGGGTGTGGGAGCGGGCCTGGGGTGTCCGAGGTCGGCGGTGTACAGGTCGCCGTCGACAAGCCGCTCCTCCCACCAGGGGGCCTCATCGCCGGCCGCGAAGCGTACGTAGCCGGTCGCCGTGGCCGGGTCGAACACCCCTGTGACGACCATCGACGGGCGGCCCGGTTGGCTCCGTGGGATGATCGTGTTCTTCACCCGGTAGCTGATGCCCCGGCTGGCGGAGATCGCGGCGGCCAGCCGCACCTGGGCTGGCTCGGCTCCGGCCGCCGGTGGCCGTTCGCGGGTGGCTGCCGGCCCAGTGCCCCCGGTGGTGAGCACGCCGGCGGTCAGCGCGCCGGCCAATCCGATCACGCCGACTGCGTATGTGGTCCGCGTCACCATCGTGCGGCGCCGCTGGGCACGCAGCGTCCGGCCGACGAGGTCGGTGGTGACGGCGATGCCGGCGACCTGCTCACGCATTCCCTCGGTCAGCTGTTCCTCGATGAAGTTCGTCATTTCCCAGCTCCGTTCCATGCCTGGACGTCCTCGGCGGCCCAGGCGGCGGTGAGCTCACGCAGGCGGGCAAGCGCGCGCGAGGCGGTGGACTTGACGGTGCCGACCGAACAGCCGAGTACCTCGGCGGCCTCGGCCTCGCTGAGCTGCTCCCAGTAGCGCAGCACCAGCACCGCGCGCTGTCGGGGCGGCAGGGTCGCCAGCGCTTGCACGAGCGCGTGCCGCAGGTGTACCGCGTCGGTGCCGTCCGGCTGCCCGGGCGGTTCCACCTCCGCCAGAACCTCCGGCCGGCGCCGCCGTGAACGCCACTGGTCCACCGCGAGGTGGTACAGGGTTCGGCGCAGGTACCCTTCCTTGTCGCCGCGCACCCGGCTCCAGTGACGCACAAGCCGCTCCAGAGCCGCCTGTAACAGATCCTCGCCGGCTGCCCGACTACCGGCCAGTAGCACCGCCGTGCCGAGCAACGCGCTGCCCCGCTCGGCAACGAGGGCATCCAACCCCTCATAGCTGTTCTTCCAGCGCACGCGGGTTCTCCTTCCGTCGCTGGCAAGGACGACAGCGCCACCCGAAAGGTTGACCGCTGACCATCAGCGGCGGCCCAAGATTGACGACGACCGCTCGCCCCGCCGGTGACCCTTGACCAGCCTGCGTGTTGTAGCAGATCAACCTGGCATGCGCTTATGCCGCCGGTCGCGCGCCGGTTCTCGAGCGTTGATCGTCACGGTTACTGATCGGTCTGGCTGGCCCGAGGCGCCCTGAAATGCTTGATATGCAGGTAACCCTCGTTCACCTTCAGCGTGTTGACGCTGGCAGGTCGGGCAGAGAGGTGCCTGCATGTCCTGTGGTCGTCCGGCGCGGGCGTGGTCGAAGTGCAGTAGGACGAGGGCTGCGGCGACGGTGCTGCCGGTCCGCCATGGGTTCACGCTGACGTTGGGGAGGGATTTGGCTCCGTCGGCACACTGTGCCGACGGAGCCCGCGGTCTTCGTGCATGTGCGTGCGCGGACCTCGCGCGCACGCGGAAACAGCCGGCTTGCCGACGGCTATCGCAGCAGGGTCAGGGCCTTCGCCACACCCGGGTCCCGCCCAGCGGATAGGTCCGCGCCGGTCATCGGCGCCATATGGTCAGGGGCGACGCCGATGGTGTTGACAATTTCTCGGTTCGCGCCGATCTCGCGGAGACTGGGCAGCGTCAGCTCGCTGTTGTCGTCGAGCATGTACGGCAGGGTCGGGCCCGATACGAGGCCCGCGGTGCGGGTACCGACCAGGGTGCCGAGGTGGAGATCCTTGACTGTGCTGGCGAACGAGTCGCAGCTCGAGGCGCAGTTGCGGTCGGTCAGCGCGACCAAGGGGAGGTTCAGCAGCGGTACCGTGTCGTCGGGGTGGTTGGTGGTGCAATGGTCGCGCACGTCGCACCAGTAACTTGTGGTCTTGCCGTGGACGAAGGCGCCCAGCAGCCTTTCTTTCTCCGCCCCGGAACCGCCGCCGTTGCCCCGCAGATCGAGAATGATCCCGCGCAGGGTTGTGTTCTTGCGCAGGTCGGCGATCGCATTGAGCGCCTGGTCGGCAACCCCGGGATAGAAGCCGGGGATCGTGACGTAGGCGATGTCACCGGGCAGCAGCTTCGTCTCGACCTTCGGTCCTTGTTGCGGAAACGTGACCGGTGTGACCGTCGTGGTGAAGGTCTTGCCGGTGACTGGCCGTCGCAGCGTGAACTGCAGCGGGTGCTCCGGCGACGCTGTCGTGAGCCACTCAACGACACCGTCCGACACGATCCCATTGAGAATCAGCGGTACCCCGTTGACCGCGACCACCTCGTCGCCCGGCTTGATCCCGGCGCTCTCCGCGCCGCTGCCCGGGGCGACCGCGGTGACGAAGATCGGCGCTGCGATGGCCGGATCGGTGCCATCGAGACGCAGGCCGGAGAACTTCAGGCCGAGCAGACTTCGCTGCTGTGGCAGGCGGCTCCAGTTGGCGTGGTTGTCGCCGAGAGCGGCCACCATGCCCTGCAACGTCGCCTCCGCGACAGCCTGCTGGAGTGCGGAGTCCTCCGGCAGTTTCGCGGCGATCTTCTGGTAAGCGCGGCTGAACGCGGCCCAGTCGGCGTCCTTTCTACCGGTCAAGGCTGGCGTCGTGGCCTGCGACTGATCCAGCCCGCGGCGTTGCAGCTCCTGGGCGAGCGCGGCGAAGGCCGGCACCAGCAGGGTGCGGTCGTCCAGTACCGACCCGCTGTAGTAATTGTCGAAGATGCAGTAGTACGCCTGCTCGATGGTGGTGATGGTGGTCGGCTGCACCGGGACGGACCCGCCGGACGGCGGCGTGGACGGCTGCCCGATCGGCCGGGCGGCGCAGGCCGGTGGGCGGCTGGACGTTTCAGCGGAACTGGCAGGGGCGTTCATGAACGTCGTGGCGTAGCCGATGAGCGCGGCCGACGCCACCATGCCGGCTGCGATCCATAGCTTGTTCTTCATGCCGCCCACCATCGTGGTCATGCCGTTGCAGGGGCGTGAACGCAACCGTTAACGGCAACGTAGCGGGGCCTCTGATATAGAGGCGGTATGCGAATCCTGGTAGCCGAGGACGAGCGGATGCTCGCCGATCTGGTGGCCGAGGGGCTGCGCAAGCAGGCCATGGCGGTGGACGTGGCCTACGACGGTACGTCAGCATCGCAGCGGCTCGCCGTCCACGACTACGACGTCCTCGTCCTCGATCGCGACCTTCCAGGCGTGCACGGCGACGTGATCTGCCGCGACCTGGCGCAGAGCGGCGCACGGACCCGGATCCTGATGCTGACCGCCGCCACCTCGGTGCCCGAGCGGGTCGCCGGGCTCGGCCTCGGTGCCGACGACTACCTTCCCAAACCGTTCGACTACAGCGAACTCGTGGCACGGGTACAGGCGCTGGGACGGCGCAGCCAGGCGCCCGTTCCGCCGATCCTGCAACGGGCCGGGATCGTGCTCGACACGCCCCGGCGACAGGCCACCCGCGACGGCCGCCACCTGCCGTTGTCGGTCAAGGAGTACGCCGTACTTGAGGTACTCATGCGGGCCAACGGCGCCCTGGTCAGTGCCGAAACACTGCTCGAGCTGGCCTGGGATGAGAATGTCGACCCGTTCACCACGGTGGTCCGGGTCATCATCAGCAGGCTCCGATCCAAGCTCGGGAACCCACCGTGCATTCACACCGTCCCGGGCGTCGGGTACCACCTGTGAAACGCCGCACCGTGCGGGTGCGGCTCACCGCCGTCTACAGTGGCCTGTTCCTGCTTACCTCGGCAGCCGTACTCGTCACCACCAACCTGCTACTGAAACGCAACCTGGACAAGCGGATCACCGACGTCCGGATCGACCTGCTCAACCCGGCGCTCGACCCGCCACCGGTGGCCCAGTCGCCACCCGGCAGCACGGACCTCAGACATCTGCCCGATGCCGTGCTCACTTACCAGTGGAGCATCGCGGGCATCACTGTCGCCGTACTGACGATCGTGTCGATCGTCATCGGATGGTGGCTGGCCGGCCGCCTGCTGCGCCCCGTGCACCAGATCACCGCAACCGCCAGGCGGCTTTCGCTGTCCAACCTGAACGAACGCATCGCGCTCGCCGGACCGCGCGACGAGCTCACCGAACTGGCCGACACCTTCGACAGCATGCTGGAACGCATTCAACGATCCGTGGACAGCCAGCGCCGGTTCATCGCCAACGCCTCGCACGAACTGCGAACCCCGCTGGCCATTCAACGGGCCGCGATCGAGATCGGCCTGGACGATCCGTCCCCGCAAAGGCTTGCCCGGGTGCGCGACGAACTGCTCGAGGTCAACCGGCGCAACGAGCGGTTGATCGACAGCCTGCTCATCCTCGCCCAAAGCGAGAACGGGTTGGAGTCCACAGAGCCGGTGGACCTCGATGTCCTGACACGCCAGGCGGTCAGCGAAACATCGGCCAGCGGCATCCTGATAAGACAGCAGACCGAACCGGCCACAGTCATCGGCGACCCGGTCCTGTTGCACAGGCTGGTAGCCAACCTGGTGCACAACGCGATCCGGTACAACCACCCCGGCGGCGTGGTGGACATACGGGTCACACCCACCGCCGGCCTGACCGTCCGCAATACCGGACCTGAGATACCCGAAAGCCGCATTGGCGAGCTCTTCGAACCATTCCGCAGGCTGCACACGGCGCGAACGGGGTCAGCCGACAGCGCCGGTCTGGGCCTGTCGATCGTCGCGGCAATCGCGCGCGCCCATGCCGCCGAGATCACCGCTCGCCCCAATCCCGGTGGCGGCCTGCAGTTGGCGGTGCAATTCCCCGCGCCAGCGAGCTGAGCCCAGACCGGCGTGCTGCGGAGCGGTTGCGGATTCGGGCATTGCAAACTCGCCGAGCCGGCTACGGGCCGGACGCGATCCAGCCGATGATGTCGGACTTGGGGGTCACACCGTCCGGGCCCATGCTGTGATCGTATCGAGCCGGGTCGCCAGCGCGGCCGCGCCGGCCAGGGCGGCCGCGGCCACGGTCTGCACGCGGTAGTCGAGCGTCGAGACGGCCAGGCCGCCGAGCAGCAGCGCGGGCCCCGTCGGCACGAACATCACCGAGTTCGCGGTCGCCGCGGCCCGGCCCAGCGCTTGCTGCGGGATCAGCCGCTGCACCGCCGTGATCGCCGCGATCAGCGGCGCCGGCAGGCCCAGCCCGATCAGCACGCATCCTACGAGCACTGACCAGGTCCACGGGGTCGCGCGCAGCAGGGCGCCGACGGCGAAGAGGGTCAGGCCCAGCGTCGCGTACCCGCGCTCGCCCCAGCGCCGCATCAGCGTCCCCGCGAGCAGTCCGCCCGCGACGGAGCCGAGCCCCTGTGCCGGGGTCAGCACGCCCGCGTACGCCGGGGGCCGGTGCAGCGCGTCGAGCAGGGCGAACGTGGCGCTGCTGGACAGGCTGGAGGCCACCATCGCGGCCGCGCCGGCCAGGATCAGGGCCCGCAGCTCACGGTTGCGCAGCACCGCCACGCGAGCGGGCGACGGCGCGGTGACCGAAGCGACCGGTGCGGGCTCGGGTGCCCGCACCCGCAGCAGGCCGAAGGCGAGCGCCGCGGCGACGAAGGTGGCGGCGTTGAGCAGGGCCACCGGCGGGCCGCCGAGCCAGGCGAACAGGGCCGCCCCGGCCGCCGGCGCGAACAGCTTCATCCCCTCCGTGACCGTGCGGGTCAGGCCGTTGAAGTCGCCGCGCAGGCCGGCCGGCAGCGCCGACGGCAGCAGCGCCGCCTCCGCCGCCTCGATCAGCACCGCGCCCACCCCGACCAGGGTCAGGCCGGCGAAGACGAGCCAGACGTGCCCGGCCGCGACCACCACCATCACCGCCCCCAGCGCCAGGTTCACCGCGACGAGCAGCCGCCGCCGGTTCACCCGGTCCGCCACCCCGCCCAGCACCGGGCCCAGCAGCAGGGCCAGCCACAGGCCCACGTTCACGACCCCGGCCAGGGCGTCCGAGCCGGTCGTGGTCTTCACCCAGACGCCCGCGGCCAGGGCCATCGCCGAGTCGCCGAAGCCGGCGACGAAGACGCCGCTGAGGTACAGCCGCGCGTTGCGGTCGCCGAGGACCCGAGCCGTCGCCCATGCCATACCCCCAAGCATATACTTGGGGGTATGGCCGACGATGTCCTGCGCGCGCTCGCCCACCCGCTGCGGCTGCGCATGCTCAACCTCATGTGGCCGGGGCCGATGTCGGCCGCCGAGCTGGCCCGGGAGCTGGCCGTCTCGCACGCCCTGGCCAGCCAGCACCTGCGGAAGCTCGCGAGCGCGGGGCTCGTCGAGCTGGCCGAGGAGCGCACCCGGCGGGGCGGGCACGAGCGGCGGTACCGCACCGTCGCCGGCTCCCCGCTGTCCGACCAGCGCGAGGGCACCGCGTTCCTGGCCGGGACCCTGGCGCATGGGCTGCGCGAACGGGCCGCCCGCCGCGACCCGGAGCACCCGGGCGTGACGACGGACGGCGAGCTCTGGGTGGCGCCGGAGGACTGGGAACGGTACCGCCGCGGAATCCAGGCCCTCGGAGACGCGCTGCACGCCCGGGCCCGCCCCGCGCACAGCCCCGGCACCGTCCCGGTCGCGGTGACCGTGCACGCGTTCAGGACACTGGATCAGGCCGGAGCGACACCACCGCCAGCCACGTGAAGATGATCACGACCCCGGCGATGAAGCCGATCGTGAAGCCCGGCGCGCTGTTGCCCGAGGCGATGCCGGCGAACGCCAGCAGGAACGCCGTGCCGGACACCCGCGAGTAGAGCGCCGGGCCCGGGGGCTGGTGGCGGGCCAGCACCCAGGCGGCCGCGACGACGCACAGGAAGCCGATCGCGCCGGCCACGAGGTGCCCGATGCCGTGCCAGCTGACGGTGCCGGGGCCGTCGGGGGTGCCGGCCGGGAAGCCCAGCGCCGGGTCCGCGCGCAGGCACCCGGCGGCGATCATGCTCAGGCCGAAGACGCCGACGAGCCGGCCCGCCCAGCGGCTCTGCGGCACGGACCGGGCGATGCCGGCGCCCGCGGCGAGCACGAGCAGGCCGGTGAGGACGAAGTTGGCGAACTGCAGCCAGCCGAGGGAGCCGTTGCTGAGCAGGCTCCAGGCGTGCCGGGTGACGTCGAAGCCCTCGCGGGTCAGGGCCTGGGCGAGGCTGACGCCGATGAACAGCGGCCCGGCGAGTACGCCGGCGATGCGGATGTCTCTCATACCCCCTCCTCGAACGGGAGGGGGCCGGTCCGACATCGCCCTACCAGAAATCTCCGGACCGGTAGTCGCAGGCCAGGACGCCGCCGGCCGGGGGACCGGCGATCGGCAGGACGTAGGTGCTGCCGTCCTCGTCCGGGGTCGCCACCAGCCCGCCGGGGGTCAGCACGGCGGTGGTACCCGGCCAGAGCATCCAGCCGCGGCGCACGTAGAGCCCGGCGGCGCGCTCCGAGGCCGAGAGGGCGCCGATGTCGTACCCCGCGCGCACGATCCGCTCCGCCTCGTCGAGCACGGCGGCGGCGTACCCGAGCCGCTGGTGGCCGGGGTGCACGGCGACCGCCTCGAGGTACCCGGCCCGCAGCGGCACCCCGTCGGCCAGCAGCGAGCGCTGCACGACCGAGGCGTGCGCGACGATCCGCCCGCCGGACTCGAACAGCACGTGCAGGCCGCCGAGCGCGTGCGCCCAGTCGGTGTCGGTGAACCGCTCGCCGAACGCGGCGTCGAGCATCACGCGCAGCTGAGCGCGCTCGCCGGCGGTCAGGTCGGCGGTGTGGACGGTCCTCATCGCATCCTCGCCTTGCCGCGGTTCTCCCGCACGATCCAGGCCACGTCGGGGTCGTCGCTGCCGGCCCGCCGCTCGAAAACGGGAAGGCCCGCGGCCTTGTCGGCGGCGACGGCCACGCTCCAGCAGTACCCCAGCGCCTTGCGCAGCGTGCGGACGTCCTCGTCGCGGCGCTGCGCCGCGGGCCGGGCGGCGAGGGCGGCGGTGACCGCGTCGCAGAGCGCGACCGCGCGCGCCGCGGCCGCCGGGGACCTCAGCAGCCGCGGCTCGCAGACGCCGGCGACCGCCGCCCGTTGCACGAGCGGGTGCGCGTCGCCGGCCCAGTCGTCGGCGAGGTCGAGCAGGCGGGGCAGGTCGGCGTCGCCGAGGCGCTGCAGGGCCATCGCGACGCCCTCCCGCACCCGCCACCGCCCGTCGGTCGCGTGGGCGCGCAGGCGGCCGGGGTCGGTGAGGGCGGCGACGCCGCACAGGACGAGGTACTCCTCGCCGGTGCCGATCAGCGCGTCGACCGTGTCCGGCCCGGCGACGTCCGCGACGGCCAGCACGAGCTCGAGGTTGGCCCGCGGGCCGGGCAGGCCGCCGTGCTCGCGGAGGTACCCGGGCCAGTCGCCGAGGGTCCGCAGCCGCGCCGCGTGCTCCTGACGACGGCCCATGCGCGAACCTTAGCCGTACATCTTCGGCTCGACCATCACCAGCCAGTTGCCGCTGTCGTCGCGGAAGACGGCCTCGACGCCGTACGGGCGGTCCTCCGGCTCCTGCACGAACTCGACGCCCTTGGCCTGCAGCTCGGCGGCGGTCTTGCGGCAGTCGTCGACGCGCAGCCCGAGCCCGCCCATGCCGCCCTTCTCCAGCTGGCGGCGCACGAACGCGGCCGCGTCGTCGTCCAGCGGCGGGCCGGGCGTCATCAGGGTGACCTCGGGCTCGGGGTGGTTCGGGTGCTTCACGGTGACCCAGCGGAACTCACCCATGGTGACGTCCATGCTCGCCTCGAAGCCGAGCACGTTCACGTAGAAGTCGCGGGCCCTGTCCTGGTCGAGGCAGTACACGGTGACCAGGGAGATGTTGGTAATCATGGCCGGGACGTTACCGGGGGTGATCCTGCGGGCCTTCTCGAAAATTGCGAATCACTCCGGCCATGAACAGCCAGCAGCCGGGCACGTGGGGCGCGCCCGCCTTCGCCCAGCGGTTCCGGTACGCCGCCGGGCTCTCCCCGACCAGCCGCGTGAACTTCGCCGAGAACGAGCCGAGGCTGGTGAACCCGACCGCCATGCAGATCTCGGTGACGGTCAGGTTGGCGTTGCGCAGCAGGTCCTGGGCGCGCTCGATGCGGCGGCGGGTGAGGTACCGCATCGGCGTCTCGCCGTAGGTCCGCTCGAAGCAGCGCACGAAGTGGTACTTCGAGACGCCGGCGACGGCCGCGACCCCGTCCAGGTCCAGCGGCTCCTGGTAGTGCCGGTCGACGTGGTCGCGCGCGCGGCGCAGATGGGGCAGCAGTCCGACCGGCACCGTCACCTCCGTCACGGTACGCGGGGGTGCGCAACCTGTCCGTCGTCCGCTAGCGTGGCCGGGTGCCCGGCAACCAGAAGTCTCGATACGTCCTCCCGGCCGCGGCCGCGGTGGTGCTGCTCGGAGTGCTGGTCGGCGCCGTTGCGTGCGGGCGGCACCAGCCCGCGAGCAGCGCCCAGCCGGGCCTCCCCGCGGGCAGCCACAGCAGCGTCGGCCCGGTGTTGTCGGCGGAGCCCCCGGTCGTACCGACGTCGGCTGCCCCGCCGCCCCCGTCGCCCACGACCGCGAAGCCGACCCCGAGCCGGACGCCGTCGAAGACCGCCGAGGGTGCCTTCACCGTGCGTGCGCCCGGCACCGGCCACGGCCCGGCCAGCTCGCTGTCGCGCACCGAGGGCACCGCGGTCGCGCTGACCTTCGACGACGGCCCCGACCCGACCAACACGCCGGCGATCCTGCAGGTCCTGCGCGAGAACGGCGTCAAGGCGACGTTCTGCCTGGTCGGCTTCCGCGTCCGCGACCATCCCGAGCTGGTCCGGCAGATCTACGCCGACGGCCACACGCTGTGCAACCACTCCTGGCAGCACCTCACCGACCTGGCCAAGCGCGACCCGTCGTACATCGACTGGGACCTGACCAAGACCAACGAGGCGATCCACGCCGCTGTGGGTGCGGACGCGCCGATCAAGTACTTCCGCGCGCCCGGCGGCAACTTCACCCCGGACCTGGTCGCGAAGGCCAAGTCCATGGGCATGTCCTCGATCTACTGGGACGTCGACCCGCAGGACTGGAACCACAAGCCGGACAAGAACGACCAGGCCCACATCGACCGCGTGATCGCGCAGATCAAGGGCAACGTGCGCCAGGGCTCGATCATCCTGTCGCACGACAACGCGCAGCCGGACACCATCGTGGCGTACCGCCAGCTGATCCCCTGGATGAAGCGCTACTTCACCCTGGAGCGCCTGCCGGTGTGATCCGGTGCAGCACCACCTGCCGCACCTCGCCGGCCTCCAGCGTCGCGGTCATGTAGGTGCGGTGCGGCTGCCGGCGGCGGTCGGTCGGCGAGCCGGGGTTGAGCAGCCGCAGGCCGCCGGGCGCGACGGTGTCCCACGGGATGTGGGAGTGGCCGAAGACGAGCAGGTCGCGGCCGGGGTACCGCTCGGCGCAGCGCCGCTCGCGGCCCGTCGCGGGGCCGGTCTCGTGCACGACCGCGACGCGCACGCCGGCCAGCTCGGCGTCGGCCACCTCGGGCAGCCGGGCGCGCAGGGCCGGGCCGTCGTTGTTGCCGTAGACGCCGATGAGCCGCGCGGCCCGGGCCTCCAGGGCGTCCAGCAGCGAGACGTCGACCCAGTCGCCGGCGTGGATCACGACGTCGGCGGCGTCGACGGCGGCCCAGAGCGCGGCGGGCAGGTCGCGGGCGCGCTGCGGCACGTGGGTGTCGGCGAGCAGCAGGATCTCCACGGTCACCCGGCGAATCCGCGCAGGAGCGCGGCCAGGCCGGCCTCGCCCCAGGCGTCGTAGTACGGGGCCGGGGTGTGGCGGTACAGCGACATCGCCGTCACCCCCAGGGCCGCCCCCATCCGGCGCATGGTCAGCGCCTCGAGCCCCTCCGCGTCGATCACCCCGACCGCGGCCACCGGGATGTCCTCGCGGTGCAGCTGGCGGGGGCGGCCGGGGCGGCGCGCGGCTTCGGTCACCGGCCTCACATTACGGTCGCCCGGACGGTTGTCGCGAGCATCGCCGCGGTCAGCGCGCCGAGCACCGGATGGGCCATTCTTTCCGGCGCGCAAGGGGGCCCGCTTTGGCCTAGAGTCGGTGCCATGGAATGGCTGCGGAGATGGCCGGTGTACCGGCAGCTCACCGGGCCCGATCCCACGGGCCGCGGCGAGGCCGTGCGCTCACCCCGGACCGACGCCATCACCGCCCGCACCACCCAGGCCGACTCGGTCGTGCGGTCCGTCTGCCCCTACTGCGCCGTCGGCTGCGGCCAGAAGGTGTTCGTCAAGGACGGCAAGGTCACCCAGATCGAGGGCGACCCCGACAGCCCGATCTCCCGCGGCCGGCTCTGCCCCAAGGGCTCGGCCAGCAAGAGCCTCGTCACCAGCCCGCTGCGGGCGACCAAGGTGAAGTACCGGCGGCCCTACGGCACCGGGTGGGAGGAGCTCGACCTCGACACGGCGCTGGAGATGATCGCCGACCGGGTCGTCGCCGCCCGCGCGGAGACCTGGCAGGACGAGGACGAGGAGGGCCGGCCGCTCAACCGCACGCTGGGCATCGCCAGCCTGGGCGGCGCGACGCTCGACAACGAAGAGAACTACCTCATCAAGAAGCTGTTCACCGCGATCGGCGCACTGCAGATCGAGAACCAGGCGCGGATTTGACACTCCGCCACCGTCCCCGGTCTGGGGACCAGCTTCGGTCGCGGCGGCGCCACGGGATTCCAGCAGGACCTGGCGAACGCTGACTGCATCGTGATCCAGGGCTCGAACATGGCCGAGGCCCACCCGGTCGGCTTCCAGTGGGTGATGGAGGCCAAGGCCCGCGGGGCGAAGGTCATCCACATCGACCCCCGGTTCACGCGCACCAGCGCCGTCGCCGATCAGTTCGTGCCGATCCGGGCCGGGTCGGACATCGCGTTCCTCGGGGGTGTCGTCAACTACATCCTGAGCAACGAGCTGGAATTCCGGGAGTACGTCGTCGCGTACACCAACGCGGCCACGATCGTGCGCGCGGAGTTCCGCGACACCGAGGACCTCGACGGGCTGTTCTCCGGCTTCGACGACAGGACGCAGGCCTACGACCCGTCGTCGTGGCAGTACGAGGGGCACCAGGACAGGGAGCACGGCCACGAGACGCCGGAGACCGCGGACGGGCTGCAGTACGAGTCCCACGGACCGCCGGTGCCGGCCGCGACGCAACGGGACGAGACGCTGCAGCATCCGCGGTGCGTCTACCAGATCCTGAAGCGGCACTTCGCGCGCTACACGCCCGAGGTCGTCGAGCAGGTGTGCGGCGTCGCGCCCGCGGACTTCGCGGCCGTCTGCGAGGCGTGGACGCGCAACTCCGGGCGGGAGCGCACGACCGCGCTGGTGTACTCGGTCGGCTGGACGCAGCACTCGGTGGGGGTGCAGTACATCCGCACCGGCGCGATCATCCAGCTGCTGCTGGGCAACATGGGCCGGCCCGGCGGCGGCATCATGGCGCTGCGCGGACACGCCAGCATCCAGGGCTCGACCGACATCCCGACGCTGTTCAACCTGCTGCCGGGCTACCTGCCGATGCCGACGGCGGGCAAGCACGACACGTTCGACGAGTGGGTCGACGCGATCCGCCACCCGGGGCAGAAGGGCTACTGGGGCAACGCACGCGCGTTCGCGGTCAGCCTGCTCAAGGCATACTACGGCGACGCCGCGACCGTGGAGAACGACTTCTGCTACGGGCACCTGCCGCGCCTGACCGGCGACCACGGCACCTACCAGCAGGTGCTGTCCATGCTCGACGGGAAGATCAAGGGGTACTTCCTGCTCGGCCAGAACCCAGCGGTCGGCTCCGCGCACGGGCGGGCCCAGCGGCTCGGCCTGGCCCAGCTCGACTGGCTGGTGGTCCGCGACCTGTACGAGATCGAGAGCGCCACGTTCTGGCGCGACGCCCCCGAGATCGAGTCCGGCGAGATCGTCACCGAGGAGTGCAAGACCGAGGTGTTCCTGCTGCCCGCCGCCTCCCACGTGGAGAAGGAGGGCACGTTCACCCAGACCCAGCGGCTGCTGCAGTGGCGCCACAAGGCCGTCGACCCGCCGGGCGACTGCCGCTCCGAGCTGTGGTTCTTCTACCACCTCGGCCGGCTGATCCGGGCCCGCCTGGCCGGCTCGACGCTGGACCGCGACCGGGCCGTGCACGACCTGACCTGGGACTACCCCACGCACGGGGTGCACGGCGAGCCCTCGGCGGAGGCGGTGCTGCGGGAGATCAACGGATACCGCGTCGCCGACCGCGAGGTGGTTTCGGGCTTCTTCGAGCTCAAGGACGACGGCTCGACGGCCTGCGGCTGCTGGATCTACTCCGGGGTCTTCGCGGGCGGGGTCAACGGCGCCGCGCGGCGCACGCCCGCGTCCGGGGACGACCCGATCGGCCTCGAGTGGGGCTGGGCGTGGCCGATGAACCGCCGGATGCTGTACAACCGTGCCTCCGCCGACCCCGAGGGCCGGCCCTGGAGCGCCCGGAAGTCCTATGTGTACTGGGACGCGGCGAAGGGCGAGTGGACCGGGCCGGACGTGCCCGACTTCGAGAAGACCAAGCCGCCGTCGTACCGTCCGGAGCCGGGCACGGCCGGGTCCGCCGGGATCGCCGGCGACGACCCGTTCGTCATGCAGGGCGACGGGAAGGGCTGGCTCTTCGTGCCCTCCGGCCTCGTCGACGGGCCGATGCCCACGCACTACGAGCCGGCCGAGTCGCCGGTGGAGAACCCGCTGTACAAGCAGCAGGCCAACCCGACGCGCAAGCGGTACCAGCGCTCCGAGAACCCGATGAACCCGGCCCGCAGCGACGTCTTCCCGTTCGTGTTCACCATCAGCCGGCTGACCGAGCACCACACCGCCGGCGGGATGAGCCGCACCCTCGACTACCTCTCCGAGCTGCAGCCGGCGATGTTCGTCGAGGTCTCGCCCGCCCTCGCGGCCGAGCGGGGGCTGACCCACCTGGGCTGGGCGCACGTCGTCACCAGCCGCTCGGCGATCGAGGCCCGGGTCATGGTGACCGCGCGCATGCGTCCGCTGCGCATCGACGGGCGGCCGGTGCACCAGATCTGGCTGCCGTACCACTGGGGCGGCTCCGGCCTCACGACCGGCGACTCCGCGAACGACCTCGTGGGCATCGTGCTCGACCCGAACGTGCTCATCCAGGAGAGCAAGGTCGGCACCTGCGACGTGCGGCCCGGGCGCCGCCCGCGCGGGTCCGCCCTGCGCGCCCTCGTCGACGACTACAACCGGAGGGCCGGGCTGTGACAACCGAGCAGACACCGCAGCGGATGGGCTTCTTCACCGACACCAGCGTCTGCATCGGCTGCAAGGCCTGCGAGGTCGCGTGCAAGGAGTGGAACGCGATCCCCGCCGACGGCCTCGACCTGCTCGGCATGTCGTTCGACAACACCGGGCAGCTCGACGCGAACTCCTGGCGGCACGTCGCCTTCATCGAGCAGCCTGTGCCTTCCCGGTCGGCCCACGACGACTCGGGGGACATGCGCTGGCTGATGATGTCCGACGTGTGCAAGCACTGCACGCACGCGGCCTGCCTCGACGTGTGCCCGACCGGGGCGCTCATGCAGACCGAGTTCGAGACCGTCATCGTGCAGGCCGACATCTGCAACGGGTGCGGGTACTGCGTGACCGCCTGCCCCTACGGCGTGATCGACCGCCGCGAGGGCGACGGGCGGGCCTGGAAGTGCACCCTGTGCTACGACCGCATCGGCGACGGGCTCATGCCGGCCTGCGCGACCGCGTGCCCGACGCAGTCGATCCAGTACGGGCCGCTCGACGAGCTGCGCGAGCGCGCCGCGGCCCGGCTCGAGGAGCTGGACCGGCCGGAGGCGCGGCTCTACGGGCACGACCCGGACGACGGCGTCGGCGGGCAGGGCGCGTTCTTCCTGCTGCTGGACGAGCCGGAGGTGTACGGGCTGCCGCCGGCCCCGGTCGTCACGACGCGTAACCTGCCTCGCATGTGGAAGCGGGCGGGACTGGCCGCACTCGCGATGGCGGCGGCGACGGCCGTGTCGTTCCTGGGACGGCGCCCGTGACCCAGCGCTCCGACTCCGACCCCGGCGCCAACGACGGCGCCTGGCGGTCGTCCGGCGAGCGGCGGCCTTCGAACGATCCGGTACCGAGGGGCGGCGCCGGACGTTCCCGCGCGCGCGACGCCGACGGCTCGGGTGTCCAGGGGCGCGACGGTGGCGGCTCGGGGGCCCGGTCGCGTGACGGCGGGGAGGCCGGGTCACGTTCCGGGGAGCGGCGGCCGCGGCGGGAGCACGGCGGCGAGGACGTGCAGGTGCCGCAGGCGGACTTCCGCTCGTACTACGGCCGGCCCATCGTCAAGACCCCGGTGTGGCGGCACGACGTTCCCGCCTACCTGTTCACCGGCGGGCTCGCGGCCGGCAGCGCCCTGCTCGCGGCCGGCGCCGACCTGACCGGGCGGCCGCGGACCCGCCGCGCGGCCCGGCTCGCGGCGCTCGGCGCCCTCGGGGCGAGCACGTACTTCCTCATCAACGACCTCGGCCGGCCCGAGCGCTTCCACCACATGCTGCGCGTGGCCAAGCCGACCTCGCCGATGTCGATGGGAACGTGGATCCTCAGCGCGTTCGGCGGCGCCGCGGGGCTCGCGGCCACCACCGAGGCGCGGCCGCGCGGGTTCATCGGCGGCGCCGGCCGGGCCGCGGGTCTAGGCGCGGCCGCCCTGGCCCCGGCGCTGGCCACCTACACGGGCGTACTCCTCGCCGACACCGCCGCCCCGTCGTGGCACGCCGCGCGCGACGACCTGCCGTTCGCGTTCGCGGGCAGCGCCCTGGCCAGCGGCGCGGCCGTCGGGCTCATCGCCGCCCCGACCGGCGAGGGCGGGCCGGCCCGCACGCTCGCGGTCGCCGGGGTCGCCCTGGAGCTGGCCGCGACGCACCGCATCGAGCACGGGCTGGGGCTGCTCAGCGAGCCGTACCGCACGGGCAAGGCCGGCCGCCTCCTGCGCGCCGCGCGGCAGCTCAACCTCGCCGGCGCCGCGGGCGCGCTGCTGGGCCGCCGCAGCCGGCTGCTGTCGGCGCTGTCGGGGGCGGCGCTGCTGGCCGGCTCCCTCGCCACCCGCTTCGGCGTCTTCGAGGCGGGCGTGGCCTCGACCAAGGACCCCAAGTACGTGGTGGAGCCGCAGCGCGCGACCCCCTGAAGGGCTGTTCAGGGGGTCGCGGCGAAGACCGCGAAATGCCGGGAAACCGGTCAGCGGACGCGGATCGTGGGGCCCTCCGACGGTACGAGCTCGCCGATCACCGGGAAGCCCGGGATCTCGCCGGCCACGAGCAGGCCGCCCGAGGTCTGGGCGTCGGCGAGCAGGAGCAGCTCGTCCTCGCTCGCCGCGCCCGCGTCGAGGTGCGGGCGCACCCAGTCGAGGTTGCGCCGCGTGCCGCCGCTGACGAACCCGTCGGCCAGGGCGCGGCGGGCGCCGTCGAGGTACGGTACCGCCGTCGCATCCACGAGCGCCGTCACGCCGCTGGCCCGGGCGAGCTTGTGCAGGTGGCCGAGGAGGCCGAACCCGGTCACGTCGGTGGCGCACTCGGCGCCCGCGGCCAGCGCGGCCTCGGACGCGTCGCGGTTGAGGGCGGTCATCGCCGCGACCGCGTGCGGGAACGGCTCGCCGGTGGCCTTGTGCCGGCTGTTGAGCACGCCGATGCCGAGCGGCTTGGTGAGCGTCAGGGGCAGGCCCGGGCGGCCGCGGTCGTTGCGCAGCAGGCGCTCGGGGTCGGCGAGGCCGGTGACCGCCATGCCGTACTTGGGCTCCGGGTCGTCGACGGAGTGCCCGCCCGCGACGTGGCACGCGGCCTCGCGGGCGACGTCGAGGCCGCCGCGCAGCACCTCGGCCGCCAGCTCCAGCGGCAGCACCTCGCGGGGCCAGGCGAGCAGGTTCACCGCCACGACCGGCCGGCCGCCCATCGCGTAGACGTCGGAGAGGGCGTTCGCGGCGGCGATGCGCCCCCAGTCGTACGCGTCGTCGACCACCGGCGTGAAGAAGTCCGCGGTCGCCACGACGGCCAGGCCGTTCGCGATCGACACGACCGCGGCGTCGTCGCCGTCGTCGAGGCCCACGAGCAGTTCGCCCGGGCCGGCCGGGGCGCGGCCGCCGACGAGCCCGGCGACCACGGCCTCGAGCTCGCCGGGCGGGATCTTGCAGGCACAGCCGCCGCCGTGGGCGTAGCCGGTGAGCCGGATCATCTGCTGCGTCACGCCGCCACTTTATGCGCATCGCCGCCGACTTGGATTGTCAACGATCCGGCTCCGACCATCAGCAGCTCATCCGGTCCCCGGGCGGCATATTGTTGACAATGCCGTCGGCTGGTTGCGACACTTCGGCCGTGTCCGCGCAGACGTCAACCGGCTCGCCCGCGGCGCTGGCCCGCGAGGCGCTGCGGACGGCGATCCTGCGCGGGGAGTACCTGCCCGGCGAGCGGCTCGTCGAGGCCCACCTGTGCGAGCGGCTCGGCGCCAGCCGGTTCAACGTGCGCGCCGCGCTGCAGGAGCTCGCCGCCGACGGGCTGGTCGAGGTGCAGCGCAACCGGGGCGCCCACGTGCGCAAGGTCTCCGTCGAGGAGGCGATCGAGATCAGCGAGGTGCGGATGGTGGTCGAGGGGCTCATCGCCGCCCGCGCCGCCGCCCGGGTCAGCGGGGAGCAGGCCAGCGAGCTCGACGAGGTGGCGCTGCTGATGCGCCGGGCGGTCGCGGCCGGGGAGTTCCACCGGTACAGCGACCTCAACCAGCGCCTCCACGCGCTCATCCGGTCGATCGCCGCGCACCGCACCGCCGACGGCATCGTCGAGACGCTGCGCGGGCAGCTGGTGCGCCACCAGTTCATGCTGTCGCTGCACCCGGGCCGGCCGGCGGTGTCGCTGCCGCAGCACGAGCGGATCATCGAGGCGATCCGCCGGCGCGACCCGAAGGCGGCCGAGGCCGCCATGCGCGAACACATCGCCAGCGTGATCGAGCACCTGCGCGGCCTCGACGAGGTCATGGCGTGAGCCCGGTCATCGCGGTGCTCGGGCTGGGCGAGGCCGGGGGGCGGTTCGCGACCGATCTCGTCGCGGCGGGGGCGACGGTGCGCGGGTACGACCCGCGGGTCGACGCGCCTCCGGGGGTACACCAGGGGAAAAATGCGGCGGAGGCCTGCACCGGGGCCGGGGTCGTGCTCAGCGTCAACAGCGCCGCCGACGCGCTCGCCGCGCTCGAGCAGGGGCGGCCCGGCTGCGCGCCCGGGACCGTCTGGGGCGAGCTCAACACCGCGGCGCCCGCCGTGAAGGAGGCCGTCCTGCGCGCCGCGGGGGAGCGGGTCGTGGTCGCCGACGTGGCGATCATGGCGCCGGTGCCGCCGCGGGGCCTGGCCACCCCCATGACCGCCAGCGGGCCGGGGGCGCGAGCGTTCGCCGCCGTGCTCGGGCCGCTCGGCACGCCGGTCGAGGTGCTCGACGGGCCGGTCGGGCTCGCCGCCACCCGCAAGCTGCTGCGCAGCGTGTTCTACAAGGGCCTGGCGGCCGCCGCCGTCGAGGCGCTCGCCGCGGCCGAGGCGGCCGGGCTGGCCGACTGGCTCGCCGGGAACATCGCCGACGAGCTCGTCAAGGCCGATGCGGCCACCCTCGACCGGCTCGTCACCGGCTCCCGCACCCACGCCGTGCGGCGCCGCCACGAGATGCAGGCCGCGGCCGAGCTCCTGGACGGGCTCGGCGTCCCCGCCCGCGTCGCCCGCGCGAGCCGCGACTGGCTCGACGACCTGGCCGCCGGCTGAACTACCGCTGGCCGGAAGGATTCCGGCGAAATCGTCGACGATCCTGTGGACGAGCCTAGCGTTCCGCCCAGGATTGCCTTCGAAAGGCGGATGTCGATGCATCGCGGTCGCCTCCTTCCGGCCCTCGCCGCGCTGACCCTCCTGGCCGCCTGCGGCTCGAACGCCACCCCGGCCAAGCCCGGCGAGCCCGACAAGGTCAAGGTCGGCGTCATCCCGATCGTCGACGTCGCGCCGATCTACCTCGGCAAGGCGCAGGGCTTCTTCTCGAAGCGCAACATCGACCTGACCACGGAGCAGGCCCAGGGCGGCGCCGCGATCGTCCCCGGCGTGGTCTCCGGGCAGTACCAGTTCGGCTTCAGCAACATCGTGAGCCTGCTCGTCGCCGGCCAGCAGAAGGTGCCGATCAAGGTTGTCGCCAACGGGGTCAACTCCACCGGCGATGCGGCCAAGGACTTCGGCCAGCTCATCGTCAAGGACCCGGCCATCAAGACGGCCAAGGACCTCGAGGGCAAGACGGTCGCCACCAACACCGTCAAGAACATCGTCGACACCACGGTCAAGGAGATCGTGCGCAAGGCCGGCGGCGACCCGGCCAAGGTGAGCTTCGTCGAGCTCGCGTTCCCCGACATGGGCGCCGCGCTGGACGCCGGGCGCGTGCAGGGCATGTTCGTCGTCGAGCCGTTCCTCGCCCCGGCCCTGGCCAAGGGCGGGCGGGCGCTGGGCTCCTACGCCGACGTCGACCCGAAGCTGTGCGTGGCCGCGTACTTCACCTCCAGCCAGCTCATCGCCCAGAACCCGGACCTCGTCAAGCGGTTCACCGACGCCATGCAGGAGTCGCTCGCCTACGCCGACGGCCACCCCGACGCGGTGCGGCAGGCGGTCACGACGTACACCCAGATCAAGGCCGACGCCGCGGGCGCCATGACGCTGCCGAAGTGGGCGAGCACCGTGGACACCGCGTCCGTGGCCAAGATGAACCAGCTGCTGGCGACCAACGGCGTGCTGAGCGCCCCCGTCGACACGTCGAAGCTCCTGCCGTGATCAAGGGCGCGCTGGGCCTGGCCGGGTTCGCGCTGCTGCTCGAGGCGCTGCCCCGGCTGGGCGTGCTGCCCCGCGCGCACTTCCCACCGTTCAGCGCCGTCTGCGTGAGCCTCGCCGAGCAGGCCGGCCGCCGCGCCTTCTGGGCGGCGGTCGGCGGCACCCTCGCCACCTGGCTCATCGGGCTGGCCATCGCGGTGGCGGCCGGGATCGTGCTGGGCGTCGTCATCGGCACGGTCCCGCTGCTGCGCGCCGCGACCGCCTCCACCATCGAGTTCCTGCGCCCGATCCCGTCGGTCGCGCTGCTGCCCCTGGCCGTCGTCCTGTTCAGCACGCCGATGCGCTCGATCCTGCTGCTGGTCGTGTACGCGTCCTTCTGGCAGGTCCTGATCCAGGTGCTGCACGGCGTCGCCGACGTGGACCCGGTCGCCCGCGACACCACGGACTCGTACCGGCTCGGCCGCTGGCACCGCGCCCGGTACCTGGTGTGGCCGACGACCCTGCCCTACGCGATGACCGGCATCCGCCTCGCCGCCTCCGTCGCGCTCGTGCTCACCGTCACCGGCGAGCTGTTCATCGGCGGCACCGACGGACTCGGCGAGCAGCTGTCCCTGGCCCGCAACAGCGGCGACGACGGGGTGCCGGCGATGTACGCCCTCGTCGTCGTGGCCGGCGTGCTCGGCCTGGCCGCGAACCTCGTGACCCGCCGCGCCGAGCGGGTCGTGCTGGCGTGGCACCCGTCGGTCCGGCGGGAGCTGCCGCTGTGAGCCGGGTGCTCAAGGCGGTCGCGCTGCCGGTCGCCCTGCTCGTCGTGTGGTGGTTCGCGAGCCGGAACAGCCTCGACTTCTACCGGCCGCCGCTGGAGACGATCCTCCGCGCGTTCCCGGGCACGTGGACCCCGCACCGGCTGCGCGCCGACGTGCTGCCGAGCCTGCTGCGCCTCTTCGCCGGCTACGGCATCGCGCTCGCGGCCGGCGTCGGGCTCGGGGTGGCGATCGGCGCGAACCGTACCCTGCGGGCGGTGTGCGAGCCGGTGCTGGAGTTCCTGCGTGCGGTACCGCCGCCGATGCTCGTGCCCGTGCTCATCCTGCTGTCCGGGTTCACCGACCGCACCAAGATCCTCGTGATCGTCCTCGGCGCCGTCTGGCCCGTGCTGCTCAACACCGTCGAGGGCGTGCGCGGGGCCGACGAGGTGCTCGTCGACACCTGCCGGACGTACCGGATCCGGGGCGGGCTGCGCCTGCGGACCTTCGTGCTGCGCGCCGCCAGCCCGCACATCGTGGTCGGCGCGCGCCAGGCGCTGTCGATCAGCATCATCATGATGGTCATCGGCGAGCTGCTCGGGACCACGAACGGGCTGGGGTACGTCATCATCGACTTCCAGCGCACGTACCAGATCCCGCAGATGTGGAGCGGCGTGTTCGTCCTGGGCCTGCTCGGCGTCGCGCTGTCGGCGCTGTTCCGGCTGGCCGAGCGCAGGGTCCTGCACTGGTACCACGGAGCGTCCGATGCTCGACGTTGAGGCGCTCACCAAGACCTACGACGGGCACGGCCGGCGGATCGAGGCCCTGGCCGGCATCACGCTGCACGTCCGGGCCGGCGAGTTCGTGTGCGTCGTCGGCCCGTCCGGCTGCGGCAAGACGACGCTGCTGCGCTGCCTGGGCGGCCTGCTGCCCCCCACCACCGGCACCGTGAGCGTGGCCGGCACCGAGGTCACCGGCCCGCCGGACGGGCTCGCGATCGTCTTCCAGGAGTACGGCCGCAGCCTCATGCCGTGGCTGCGCGTCGCCGACAACGTCGAGCTGCCGCTGCGGGCCAAGCGCCTCCCTCGCCCGCAGCGACGGCAGCTCGTGGCGGACGCCCTCGCCGCCGTGGGCCTGGCCGACGCGGGCCGCGCGTACCCGTGGCAGCTCTCCGGCGGCATGCAGCAGCGGGTGGCGATCGCGCGCGCGATCGCCTTCGAGCCGCGGGTGCTGCTGATGGACGAGCCGTTCGCGGCGGTCGACGCCCAGACCCGGGCCGACCTGGAGGACCTGGTCCGCGAGGTCTGGCGCACGACGGGCGTGACCCTGCTGTTCGTCACCCACGACATCGACGAGGCCGTGTACCTGTCCGAACGCGTCGTCATCCTGTCGTCCTCGCCGACGCACGTGCTGGAGGAGCTGCCGATCCCGCTACCGCCGGCCCGCGACCAGCTCACAACCCGCGCGGACCCGCTGTTCGTAGAGCTGCGCTCGCACGTGTACGCACGAATCCAACGGGCGGCTTCGCCAACGGCGCCTTCCTGACGGCCGTCGGGCTCCATAGCCACGGGGACCGCAAACGGCTGGACGCGAGCCGGTCCTACCGGACGCCGGCGGAGCTGGAGGAGGCCGCCCAGCGGCAGCGCGAGGCCTACCGGGAAACCGGCACGGACACCTTCTAGCCGCAACCGGGCCGGCGGACGGCAACTCCGCGGCCCGCTCCTCAGGGCGCGCAGGCCTTCGTGAGCGCGGCGGCCGTCGCAGGGTCCGCGGAGGTGCTGATCGCCAGGCGCGTCGGCAGGCTCAGGGCCGGGTCGCGGAAGGGTACGAAGGCCACGCGCGGGTTGTGGACGGTGCGGGCGTGGGCGGCGTAGGCGACGGTCCACAGGTCGGTGCCCGCGCCGATCGCGGCCATGGTGTCCTGCAGGGTGCCCGTCGCCGGGCCCGGGGTGGGCTCGAAGCCCGCGGCCGCGCACGCCGCGGTGACGAGGTCCACGAGGGCCGGGTGGTTGCGCCGCGCGGTGAGCATCAGGCGCAGGCCCGCGAGGCCGGCCAGGTCGATCGCGGGGGCGGCGGCGCTCGGGTGCGCCGCGGGGAGGACGGCGACGAGCGCGTCGCGCCACGCGTCGTGCGCGCGGATGCCCGGTTTGGTGACGGTACCGCGGACGAACGCCGCATCCAGGCGGCCCTCCGCGACCTGGGTGAGGCGCTCGCCGACCGGGGCCGACACGAGCTCCACGGCGAAGCCGGCGCGGGCCAGGCGCTCCAGCACGCGGTCGAGGTGGTCGCCGAGGCCGGTGCTCGTGCCCAGCCGCAGCGTCGGGCGGCCCGGGTCGGCGGCGCGTGCGGCCACGGCCCGGGCGGCGTCGGCGGCGGCGAGCACCGCCCGCGCGGCCGGGAGGAACTCGCGCCCGAAGGCGGTGAGCACCACCCGGCGCGGCGAGCGGTCGAACAGGTCGGCCCCGAGATCCCGCTCCAGGCGCCGGACCTGCTGGCTGACCGCCGGCTGCACGATGTGCAGCAGCTCGGCGGCCCGCCCGAAGTGCAGCGTCTCGGCGACGGTCACGAAGTACCGCAGCTGGCGCAGTTCCATGGGCTCTTTTCTACTGGTCGGCCACCAGCCTGCCCGCGGCCGCCCAGCTCTGCGGCGGCGTCTCCTGGATCCAGACCTGGACGGTCTCGGCGGGAATCTTGTACGCGTCCACGAACGCGTCGGTGATGCGGCGGACGAGGTCACGCTTGAGCTCGACGTCGCGGGGGCCCTGCAGCACGGTCACGATTGGCATGCATCCATTGCAGTGCAACGGCTGCGCGCGACCAAGACGCAGCCCGTTCGCGCAGCGATCACGAATCGCTCTTGGTCCGGGTACTCGCGTTCAGGCGTCGCCGGACACGTCGTTCTTGGTCGGGAACAGGATCGGGCTGAGCAGGTGCTGCGCGCGGCCCGGGCCCGGCTCGTTCGCGATGTGCGGCACGATCGCCGCGCGCATGCCCGCGATGAGCTGTTCGCGCTCGGCGGCGGTCAGCCAGATCGCGTGCTGGCGGTAGCCGATCTGGTCCGCGGCCGGGTCGGCGGCGGGGTCGTCGAGGTAGGCCTGGTACTCGGCCAGCAGCACCGCCATCGACGCGGCGAACGCGCGCCGGTGGTCCTCCACGCTCGCCGCGGCCGCGCGCTCGGCGCTCACCGCGGCGCGGGCCGGCTGGAGGCGGTAGTGGCGCTCCACGAACCCGCGCACCCGCTGCTGCCCGGCCTCCTCGAGGATGCCGGCCTCGGCGAGGAGGGCGACGTGGCGGTACACCGTCGCCTTCGACGCATCGGCGATCCGCTCGCACAGCTGCTGCGTGGTCAGGCTGCGCCCGCCGGACAGGGCGTGCACGATCCGCAGCCGCACCGGGTGCAGCAGGAGCTCGACGGGGTCCATTGGCATATGTTCGCACACCTGATACTGTTCGCATCCATGAGAACAATGCGGGTCGAGGCGGGCGGACGGCAGATCGCCCTCTACCGGGCCGGCGCGGGTGGACCGCCGGTCGTGTTCATCCCCGGGGCCGGGCTCGTGGGGCTGGAGTACGACAACCTCGTGCGCGCCGCGGCGGAGCTGACCACGGCGGTGACCTACGACCGGGCCGGCACCGGCTGGAGCGACGACGCCGACCTGCCCCGCAGCGCCGCCGCCGTCGCCGCCGAGCTGCGCGAGGTCCTGCGGGCGGCCGGGATTCCGGGCCCGTACGTGCTCGCCGGGCACTCCGTGGGTGCCGTGTACGCCCGCCGCTTCGCCCAGCTGTACCCGTCCGACGTCGCCGGCCTGCTCTTCCTGGACCCCGGCCACGAGGACATCCTGCGCTTCCTGCCGGCCGAGGTGGTCGAGCTCAACGAGCGGATGAAGCCCGCCTTCGAGGACCTGCCGGACCTGACCCCCGAGCAGCTGACCGCCTCGCGGGCCGCACTGCAGCAGTTGTACGCGCAGTGGCCCGACGACATCCGCGACCCCCTCGTGGAGCACCGCCTGGAGCACTGGCGCACCGGCCTGCGGGAGAGCCGCAACCTCGAGTCGGAGGTGTACGCGGAGCTGTCCGCCGGCGGCCCCCTGCCCGACGTGCCGCTCATCGTCCTGACGGCCGCCGACAAGAACCCGTTCTGGGTGCAGCACATGCCCCCGGAGCTGCTCGAGGCCGCCCACGACGGGGTGCGCGCCCTGCACGCGGCGATCGCGGCGTCGGTGCCCGGGGGCGAGCAGCGCTTCGTGAGCGGGGCGTCGCATCAGTACCTGCATGTCCAGCAGCCCGAGCCGGTCCTCGCCGCCCTCCGCGACCTGCTGGCGGCGTTGTGATCGATTGGGAACTATGGCGTTCCTGAAACCCGGTTAAACCGGTGTTGGGGTTAGGGTGTCCAGATGGGTGACCTCTTCCGCCAGGGCGCCGGCCGGCTCTGCCTCGACTTCACCCGCACGCTGCGCCAGCGCGGCACCGGCGGCGCCGTCGAGGAGCTGGCCGACGGGCCGTCGCTGGCGGCCTGGGTCGCGCAGTGCGGCCCGGTGGCGCCCGTGCCCGGCAGCGTGGTGCCCGCCCCGATCGTGCGCGACGCGCAGCAGCTGCGCGAGGCCGTGTACGAGCTCGTCGCCGCCGCCCGCACCCCCGTCGGCGCCGCGGCGGCCGGCGAGGAGGCGCGCGAACGGGTGAACCAGGCCGCGGCGCGCTCGGTGCCGATCCCGGCGCTGGGGGAGGACGGGGAGCTGCGGTGGTACGTCAACGACCCGCTCACCGGCACCCTCGCGCTCATTGCCCGGGACGCGCTCGACCTCGTCAGCTCGCCGGCGGCGCGGCGCATCCGGGAGTGCGCCGACCCCGAGTGCCGAGAGCTGTTCCTCGACACGTCGCGGCCCGGCAGCCGGCGCTGGTGCTCGATGGACAGCTGCGGCAACCGCGCCAAGAAGCAGCGCCGGCGCACCGAGGCGGTCGCTATCCGGTAGTGGCCGGAACCGCTCGGTGGCGGGACGCCGTCGCCACGAGCAGCAGGAAGCCGAGCAGGCACAGGACGGCTGCGGCGACGTACGCGTAGCGGTACCCGAGGTCCGCCGACAGTCCCATCACCGGCCCGGCCAGCAGCGACGCCACCGGGAACGCGTTGCCGGCCAGGGTCGCGGCCCGGCCGGGCTCGCCGGGCAGGAGCTCCTGCACGTACGAGATGCCCAGGCCCTGCACGGCCGCGATGAATGACGCGTTGAGCACCTGCAGCGCCGCGATCTGCCAGCTGTGCGAGACCAGGGCCACGAGCGTGTAGTACACGACGCCGACCCCGGCCCCGAGGACGATCAGGCGCCGCAGCGGGTAGCGGGTCGACAGCGCGCCGAAGCCCAGCATGAGCGGGATCTCCAGCGCGGCGCACAGGCCCAGGATCAGGCCCGCGTCGCGCACCTGGGCGTGCAGCACGTGGCCGAGGTACAGCGACATCGCCTGCACGTTGAGCACGCCCGCGGCCTGCATGACGGCGAACGCGCCGACGGTGCACCAGACGACCGCGCCGGCCCGGCGCGCGGGCGGCCGCTCGTGGTGGGCGGGCGGCGACACCTCGTCGAGGCGCCGGAGGATCACGGCGGCCGCGAGCGCGTACATGGCGGCGGCGGTGAGGTACAACACCCGGAAGCCGCCGGCCTGCAGCAGGAGCGCGGCCACGGGAGGGCCGGCCACCCAGGCGACCGAGAACACCATCCGCAGGGTGCTTATCGACATCGCCGCGCGGGTCGAGCCGCGCTGGGAGAGCACCTCGCGGGCGTAGGCGAACGACTGGGGGAACAGCGCGCCGCTGAGCGCCGTGAGGGTCATGGTCAGGGCCAGGAGGATCCAGTACTCCCGGACGAACGCGGTCGCGACCGCCCCCGTGAACCCGGCCAGGGCCGCGGTGAGCAGCAGCCGGCGCCGGATCGGCCGCCGGTCCGAGAGCCGGCCGAGCAGCGACGAGGACACCATCGAGGCCAGCGGCCCGGCGACCAGGAACGCGGCGACCATGGCCGGGGCGGCCTTCACCTCGGTGCTCAGGAACAGCGACAGGAACGGGCCGACGACGGCGACCGACATCCCGACGAAGAAGAAGATGATGCCGAGCGGTACGAGGGTGCGCTGGGCACTGGTACTGCTGGACGGTGCCTTGACGCTAACCCCTGAAACCACCTCCGCACCTTACGCCGAGGTCGGGGGAGCGCTCTCCCAATATCGGCTACGTCACGCTTCGGCCTGACGCTTGGCCCGGGCGCGGCGCTTGCCCTCGTGCATCGCCTGGACACGCGGCACGGGGATGGTGTGGCCCTCGGCGACCAGGTCGGCCGGGATCGTCTGGGGCGCCGGCATGTGCACGGCCCACGGGTCGGCGGCGCCGAGCAGCGCGGGCGCGGTGTGCACGGTGAAGTCGCGGGGCGTGACGCCGCCGAGGTCGGACCAGTCCAGCGGGTACGACACCGGGCACCCGGGCCGCAGTCGCGGGCTGTAGGCGGACACGACTGTCGCGCCGCCGACCCGCGTCGGGTCGAGGAACACCTTGCCGTGCCGGTCGTCACGGATGAACGCGGTCGTGGCCAGGGCCGGGTCGAGCCGCTCGGCGCGGGCCGCGATCGCCCGGGTCGCCGCGGCCACGTCCTCCATCGGCGTCGGCTCGATCGGCACGAAGATGTGCAGGCCCTTCGCGCCGCTGGTCTTCACCGCGCCGGCGAGCCCGGCCGCGGCCAGGGTCTCGCGCACGAGCCCGGCGGCCCGCACCACGAGCCCGAAGTCGTCGCCCTCCGGCGGGTCGAGGTCGAGCACCAGGTGTGTGGTGTGCGCCCAGTCGCCGGCGCGGACCAGCGTCGGGTGGTACTCCACCGCCCGCTGGTTGGCGAACCACAGCAGCGTGCGGCGGTCGTCGCACAGCGCGTAGGCCACGTCCCGCTTGGAGGTCTCGGCCCACATGTGCACGGTCTTGACCCACTCCGGCGTGTACTTGGGCACGTTCTTCTGCATGAACGAGTCCTGCCCGCGCATGATCCGCACGACCGACAGCGGCCGGTCGCGCAGCACCGGGATGATCCGGTCGCGCACGGCGTCGAGGTACTCGACGAGGTCGCGCTTGGTCGCGCCGGCCCCCTCGAAGATGGGCTGGTCGAGGTTGGTCAGCGCGACCCCGGCACGTTCCTCGGCGGTGCTCACCGTCACACCGTATCGGCTCGCCGCTATGACAGCAGCAGGTCCATGTTCAGCGCGGCGCCCGCCTTCATCCCGCCCGCGGCCGCGCCGATGACCTGGCCCATCGGGTCGGCGAGGTTCCCGGCGACCCAGACCCCGGGCACGTCGGTCCTGCCCATGGCGTCGGCGGCGACGTAGGTCGCGACCGGCAGCCCCTGCATCTCCAGGACGGTGGTCCCGAGCCCGAGCTCGCCGAGGAACCCGGCCCGCGCGGCCAGGGTGGTCTGCACCACGAGGGCCTCCCGCGCCACGAATTCCCCGTCCGCCAGGTGTACCCCCTGAGCCTCGACCTTCGCGACGGGGCCCTCCACGATCTTGACCGCGGCCGGGACGTCCGGGACCTCGTGGCCGTTGGTGAACAGGACCAGGTCGCCGGTCCACTGGGTCCACAGCAGCGCGGCGTGCGCGGCGAGGGGGCTCGTGGCGATGATGCCGACGGGCCGGTCGCGGACCTCCCAGCCGTGGCAGTACGGGCAGTGGATCACCCAGTGCCCCCAGCCCTCGGCCAGCCCCGGGATGTCCGGCAGCGCGTCGACGACCCCGGTGGTGACCAGCAGCCGGCGCGCGCCGAAGCCCGTCCCGTCCGCGAGGCCGACGCGAAGGTCGTCGCCGTCGCGGTATGCGCGCACGACCTCGCCCTCGATGATCTCCGCGCCGTACCCCCGCGCCTCCTCACGCCCGATCCGCAGCAGCTCGCCGGGTGGGGTGTTCTCCCGGCCGAGGTAGTTGTGCACGCCGTCGGCGGGGGCGTTGCGGGGCTGCCCGCCGTCGACGACCAGGACTCGGCGGCGCGCCCGGGCCAGGGTCAGGGCCCCGCTCAGGCCGGCCGCACCGCCGCCGATGACGATTACGTCGTACCGATCGCTCATGTCCCCGACCATGCCCGGTCCGCGCGATTGTGGCAAAGAACTTTGCCGGAATGGCAAACTGCTGGCATGACTGAAGACGTCGGGCCCCGGCTGCGGCGGCTGCGCGAACAGCGGGGCGTGACCCTGACCGCACTGTCGGCCGACACCGGCATCTCGGTGAGCACCCTGTCCCGGCTGGAGTCGGGCGGACGGCGGCCGACCCTCGAACTGCTGGTGCCGCTGGCCCGCGCGCACGGCGTGACCCTCGACTATCTCGCGGGGGCCGCGCCGACCGCCGACCCGCGGGTGCACACGCAGCCGGTGGTACGCCACGGCGTGACGCACATCCCGCTGACCCGCCGCCCGGGCGCCCCGCTGGCGTTCAAGCTCATCTTCCCGCCGCACACGCCGGCCGACGACACCCCGAGGCCGCAGACGCACGAGGGGTACGAGTGGCTGTATGTGCTCTCGGGGCGCCTCCGCTTCGTCCTCGGGGAGCACGACATGGTGCTGCAGACCGGGGAGGCGGTCGAGTTCGACACCCGGGTGCCGCACTGGTTCGGCAACCCGAGCCCGTACGCGGCCGAGGTGCTGAGCCTCTTCGGCCCCCAGGGCGAGCGGGTCCACCTGCGCGCGCGGTCCCGCTGACGTTTCACAGGGTGCGTACAGCTTCCTGGCAAGCTCGCGACAGCCGCGGACCCGAGAGTCGGGACCATGACCACGACGACGCTGCCCAGCCCGGCCCGGCCCGCCGCCGCGCACCGGACCAGATCCGAGGCCGCCGCCCGCCCGGTGTGGCAACGGCCGGCGCTTGCCGCCCTGCTGCTGCTCACCGGCGTGCTGTACCTGTGGCGCCTGGGCGACTCGGGCTACGCCAACAGCTTCTACGCCGCCGCCGTCCAGGCCGGCACCCAGAGCTGGAAGGCGCTGCTGTTCGGCTCCCTGGACCCGGGCAACGTCATCACGGTCGACAAGCCGCCGGCCGCCCTGTGGATCATGGGCCTGTCCGGGCGCATCTTCGGCTTCAACAGCTGGAGCCTCCTGGCGCCGCAGGCCCTCGAGGGCGTGGCCGCGGTCGCCCTGCTCTACGCCACCGTGAAGCGCCACCTCGGCCCCGCGGCCGGCCTGCTCGCCGGCGCCGCGCTGGCCCTCACCCCGGTCGCCGTGCTCATGTTCCGCTTCGACAACCCCGACGCGCTGCTCACCCTGCTGCTCGTGGCCGGCGCGTACTGCACGACCCGCGCCGTGGAGAAGGCCGCCCCCGGCTGGCTGGCCCTGGCCGCCACCGCGCTGGGCTTCGCGTTCCTGACCAAGATGCTGCAGGGCCTGCTGGTGCTGCCGGGCTTCGCCCTGGCCTATCTCATCGCCGCCCCGACGACCCTCGGCCGGCGCCTGCTGCACCTGCTCACCGCGGGCGCCACGCTGGTGGTCGCGGCCGGCTGGTTCGTGGCGCTTGTCGCGCTGTGGCCCGCCTCGTCGCGCCCGTACATCGGCGGCTCGACGAACGACAGCCTCCTCGAGCTCGCGCTCGGGTACAACGGCCTGGGCCGCATCCTCGGCGGCGACGGCAACCGCGGCGGCGGGGGCGGTGGCGGCGGCATGCAGAACGTCGGCTTCGGCGGCGCCACGGGCCTCACGCGCCTCTTCGGCGACAGCATGGGCACCGAGATCAGCTGGCTGCTGCCGGCCGCCCTCATCGGGCTCGTCGCCGGCCTCTGGTTCACGCGCCGCGCCCCGCGCACCGACACGACCCGCGCGGCGCTCATCGTCTGGGGCGGCTGGATGCTCGTCACCGGCGTGGTCTTCAGCTACATGTCGGGCACGATCCACCCGTACTACACGGTCGCCCTGGCCCCGTCGATCGCCGCGCTGGTCGCCATCGCGGGCCGCGAGCTGTGGCGGGCGCGCGCCGCCCTGGCCGCGCGCCTGGTCCTGGCGGCCATGGTCTTCGCGACGGCCGCGTGGTCCTTCATGCTCCTGTCGCGGGACACGTCCTGGACCCCGTGGCTGCGCTGGGCCCTCCTCCTGGCCGGCGGCGCGGCGGCGGTGGCCGTCGCCGCGCTGGGCGGCGCCGCTGCCGCTGCTGGTAGCGCCCGCGGTGCCGGCTTCGGCAAGCGGCTCGCCGTGGTACTGGCGCTGGCGGCCGTCCTGACCGGCTTCGGGGGTACGACGGCGTGGGCGCTGGCGACCGCGAAGCAGCCGCACTCCGGCTCCATCCCCACCTCCGGCCCGGCCTCGTCGGGCATGGGTGGATTCGGCGGCGGCCGGACCGGCGGCGGGATGTTCGGCGAGGGCGACAGCAGCGGCGAGCTCGACACGCTGCTGAAGTCCACGACGACGACGTGGGCGGCCGCCACCACGGGCGACCAGACAGCGGCGGAGCTGGAGCTGGCGACGGGGAAGTCGGTCATCGCGATCGGCGGCTGGGACGGCAGCGACCCGGCCCCGACCCTGGCCGAGTTCCGGGCCATGGTCGCGAAAGGCCAGGTCGCGTACTACGTCGCCGGCGGCCGGGGCGGCGGCATGGGCGGCGGCAACAGCGACATCGCGACCTGGGTGGCCGCGAACTACACCGCCCAGACGGTCGGCAGCAGCACGGTCTACAAGCTCACGTCCTGACCGTGCACCGCCGACGCCCGGTCGCCGCTCCAGGGGCTGTATCGAAGTGGATGGCCGGGCTGCGGCGGACTCAGGCGTCGCCTCGCTCCGACCCCCTTCGACACAGCCCCTAGTGGGCCGTTGCCTGCAGGGCGGCCCGGACGTCCTGCGGCTGACGGCCGAGGAGCTCGCCGAGCAGCGGGTCGACGCCGGCGAAGAAGCCGCCCCGCGCGGCCTGGTAGAAGCCCAGCAGGAAGCGCGTCATGGGCTCCGGCCGCCCGGCCGCGGCCTGCGCGGCGACCCAGTCCGACTCGTCCATCGCCTGGAACCGGATGGTCCGCCCCGACAGCTCGGACGCCACCTCGGCGAGCTCGGCGAACGTCGGGGCCGCGGGCGCGGTGAGGGTGACCGGCCCGTCGTACGCGCCGCCGGAAACCAGGATCACCGCGGCCGCCTCGGCGGCGTCCTCGCGGGCCGTCCACGACACCGGTCCGTCGCCGGGCACGGCGATCACGCCCGTCTCGCGCCACGGGCCGGCGAGCCACTGGAGGCTGTGGGCGTAGAAGCCGTTGCGCAGCGAGGTCCACGCGACCCCGGACCCGGCCAGGAGTTGCTCGGTGGCGAAGTGGTCCCGCCCGGGGGCGAACGGGTTGCCGGGGGCGGCGGCCTGGTGGCTGGTGTAGAGGATCCGCTTCACGCCGGCCGTGACCGCGGCGTCGACGGCCGTGCGGTGCAGGCCGACCGCGTCCGCGGCCGGGTCGTTGGAGGAGACGAGCAGCAGCTGGTCGGCGCCGGCGAACGCGGCCGGCAGGGTGGCCGGGTCGGCGTAGTCGCCGCGCCGGACCTCGACGCCCCGCCGCGCGAAGTGCTCGGCCTTCGCGGTGTCGCGCACGGCGACCGCGATCTCGCCCGCGGGTAGGCGCTCGAGCAGGTGATCGACGGTCGCGCCGTTGAGGGCCCCGGTCGCTCCGGTCACGATGATCATGGTTTGCCCTTCGTGTTATCGATGGAAACAATCCGAGCGTAACGCTGGTAACCGCTGATAGCAAGGCGGTGTTATCGTTGGTTCGTGAGCGACGGGGTCAAGAGCCGGGCGGACACGCGGGCGGCGATCGTCGACGCCGCGGCGTCGCTGTTGCGCGAGAGCGGCCCCGGCGCGGTGACGACCCGCGGCGTAGCCGACCGCGCCGGCGTCCAGGCGCCGACCATCTACCGCCTGTTCGGCGACAAGGACGGCCTGCTGGAGGCGGTGGCCGAGCACGTCATGGCCGAGTTCGTCGCGGACAAGGCGGCGGGCGTGGCCGCGGCCGCAGCGGCCGACGTCGACCCGCTCGACGACCTGCGCACGAGCTGGCGCAAGCAGATCGAGTTCGGCCTCGCCAACCCGGCCGTGTTCCGCCTGCTGAGCGACCCGGAGCGCGTGTCCGGCTCGCCGGCCGCGCGCATGGGCCGCCAGATCCTGCAGGCGCGCGTCCATCGCCTGGCCGCGGCCGGCCGGCTCCGGGTCCCCGAGGCGCACGCGGTCGACCTGATCCAGGCCGCGGGCATCGGAACGATTCAGACGCTCCTGGCCACGCCGCGCGAGCGCCGCGATCCGGCCCTGGGCGACGCGATGATGGACGCCGTCCTGGCGCGCATCCTGACCGACGCGACGGCCGAGGCCCCGGACGGCCCCGTGGCGACGGCCGTCGCCCTGCGGGCCCTGGCCCCACAGCTGGGCGCCCTGAGCGAGGGCGAGCGCCGCCTGCTGGTCGAGTGGCTGGACCGCATCACGCAGACCCCGCCGGCGACGTCAGCCGGCCGGTAGGACCTCGGTCCCGTAGCTCAGGTCGGCGAGGAGCTCCGAGGCCGCGGCCGCGTCCAGCGCCGAGAACGGGATCGTGCGCGCGGAGGACTCCGGGTGCTCGCCGGCGGGGCAGATCCACACGTCGCGGAGATGCTGGTCCGGATGGTGGTCGGGGCGCCGGCCGAGCGTGATGCCCGGGTCGAGCTCGACGACGAGCCGGCGGCCGTCCGGCAGGTCGCGCTCCAGGCGGGACTGGTGCGAGCCCGCCGTGCCCGCGCGCCGCCAGCCGCGGTCCTCGAGGGCGAGCAGCTTCGCGGTCGGGGCGCGGCGGTCGTCGAAGCGGGCCAGGCGGGCGGCGGCGGACTCGTCGGGGCTCAGGCGGTACACCGGGCGGTGCAGCTGCGGGAAGGGCTGCAGGATGCCGTAGTCGGCGAACACCACCAGCCAGGCGGGGACATCCAGGTCGGCCGGGTGCGCGACGCCCACGACGGTGCCGGGCGGCAGGTCGGCCGGGTCGTCGGCGAGGTCGGCGAAGGTGCGGTCCTCGGCCAGGCGCAGGGCGGTGCCGGGCGATCCGGGCCGGGCCGTGAGCCAGATCAGGCGGCGGGCGAGCGGCCACAGCAGCGGATGGTCCAGGATCGCGGTCCGGAACTCGGCGGCCTCCCACCGCCGGCCGCTCGACATCGCGGCCTCCAGGCGGCGCGCCTGCTCGGTCGCCACCTTGCGCACGCCGCGCCGGGTGGCCGTGAAGCCCGCGCGGGCGGCGGCGGGCAGGTCCTTGCGGCGGGTGCCGTGCTCGTCGGTGACGCACGGCCGGAGCTGCTCGTCGAACCCGGCGACGAACCGCTGCGAGCCGTGGTCGACGACCATCGTCGCGCCGGGGGAGAGGCCGAAGCGCGGCACGAGGCGGTCGGCGAGCGCGTCGGCGGTCAGGCCGAGGCCCCGGGCGACCTCCTCGAGGTTGCCGGCGGCGCGGGCCCGGACCGCCTTGGACCTCGCCGTGGTGGCGAGCTCGTGCAGGTGGCGCAGCGCCGCCTCGGTGCCGAGGTGCCGCAGCGCGTCGAGGGCGGCCGCGGCGCGGCGGTGGGCGCCCTCGGACGCCCACCGCCCGGCCGCCTCCGCCAGCCCCGCCGCGGTCAGGTCGTCGCCGAGGAGCGCCTGCGCGCGCAGGGCCCAGGCGCCCGCGGGCGGGGCGCCGGCCGACTCCCAGCGGCAGAACAGTTCCCAGCCCAGGCGGGCCAGGTCGTACGGCTCGCAGGCGGCCCGCACGGCCCCGATCTCACCGTCGGCCATGAGCACCCGCACCAGGTGCCGGACCGTGTCGGCGGGCAGCGCGCCGCCGCCGCAGAGGGCGACCGCCGGCAGCGTGCCCGGCTCGGCCCAGCCCGGCACCCTCGGACCCTCGGCCGGCAGCTGCGGCAGCGCCGGAAGGGCGGCGGCCGCGCCCGTAACCTGAGACCGGGGCGGCGGGTGTTTCGCGGTGTGACGGCGCAGGAGGTCGGCGACCTTCGGGCGGGCCGCGTTCGCCTGCAGCAGGCGTAGGGCCAGGGCCGGGAACCGGTCCGCGGCCTTCATCACCGCCGCCGCCCCGCCCCGCTCGCCCGCCTGGTCGAGCAGGGCCAGGAAGGCCCGCTCGGTCGGGATCGAGGGCAGCGCCTCGAGCATGGCCGCCAGGTACTCCGGGACGCCCGCCATCGTGTACCCGATCGAGCGCCCGGTCCACAGCCGGGCGTACACGTCGAGGATGCCGTCGCCGATGCCCTCGGCCAGGGTGTGCAACAGCTCCGGCTCCCGCAGCTGCTCGGCCTGCGTCGGGGCCAGCCGGTCGAGCAGGAGCCGGGCATGGTCCACTGTGGACACCGAGGCGGCCAGCAGCGGGGCGAGCGGGTGGCGGTCGGGCAGGTCGGCCAGGTCGCGCTCGACCCACCCGGCCTCGGTCGGGGCCAGGAACGCGGCGGCCAGGCGGTGCTCCAGCGACTCGGTGCGGGCCCGGCGGAGCTCGTCGAGCGCCTCGGAGTACACCGGAGGGGCAGCGGCGGCGAGGGCGATCCGCACCCGGGCGAGCAGTGGGCGCCCTGACGTGCCCGGTCGCGGTCCGCGCGGCGCGGGCCGGGCCGTCGGTGGCGATCCAGTGCTCGGCGACCGCGCGCTCGTCGATCCCGCGGCCCGCGGGGGTGCCGAAGAGGTCCGGCCAGCCGGTCGGCAGCGGGGTGCCGATCGGCTTGTACGGCAGCGGCGCGCCCCCGCGGCGCGGATAGAACGTCTGGTGCCAGGACGGCGGGAGCACGAACTCCACGCCGGAGACGGTAGCCCTACGGCAGCTGCGAGATCTTGCGCGGGATCAGCAGGATCACCGCGACGCTGCACACCCCCACGACGGCGAGGGCCACGAACACGTTGTGCGAGGCGGTGTAGAGGGCGGCGCGCACGTACTCGACCACGTCCGCCGGCGCGCGGCCGCCCTTGAGCACGATGCTCGTCGCGTCGGCGCCCGCGCCCAGGGACGGCTTCACGTCCGGCGGCGCGTCGGCGAAGCGGTGGTCCAGGGTCGTGTTCGCGATGGCGCCGAAGACGGCGGCGCCGATCGCGCTGCCGATGGAGCGCGAGAACATGTTGGTGCCGGTGACCACGCCGCGGCGGTCCCAGCCGACGACCGACTGCACGGCGACGAGCGTCGGCGCGGACGCCAGGCCCAGGCCCACGCCGATCACGAAGCAGGCGATCGACGTCATCGCGACCGTGGTGTCCTCGGTGAGGAGGGCGCACATGACGGTACCGCCGATGACGACCAGCCCCCCGATCAGCGCCGTGTTGCGGAAGCCGATGCGCAGGTACACCCGCCCCGACAGCGTCGCCGCGATCGGCCAGCCCAGCGTCATCGCCGCGACCACGAACCCGGCGACGAGCGCGCTGGTGCCCAGTACCCCCTGCGAGAAGTTCGGCACGTAGGAGCTCAGGCCGATCACGAGCGCGCCGATCGCCAGCGCGACGAGGTTGCCGCCGACGAGCGTGCGGTACCGGAACACCCACAGCGGCAGCACCGGCTCGGCCGCGCGCCGCTCGACGAACACGAACGCCGTCACCATGACCGCGCCGAGCGCGAAGATGACGATGCTGGGCAGGCTGACCCAGGCCCACATGATGCCGCCCTCGAGGGTGGCGAGGATGAGCAGCGTGCAGCCGCCGATGAGCAGGCCGGCGCCGAGGTAGTCGATGCGGTGCGGGCGCCGCTCGACGTTCTCCTTGAGGTGCCGGGCGAACATCCACGCGGCGAACAGGCCGAGCGGCAGGTTGACGAAGAAGATCCAGCGCCACGACAGGTAGTCGGCGAAGACGCCGCCGAGGGTCGGGCCGACGACCGAGGACACGCCCCAGACGCCGGCCACGTACCCCTGCACGCGGGCGCGCTCCTCCACGGAGTACAGGTCACCGATGATCGTCATGCTGATCGGCTGGATCGCGCCGGCGCCGATGCCCTGCACCGCCCGGAACACGATGAGCGAGAGCATGCTCCACGCCGCCCCGCACAGCACCGAGCCGGCCAGGAAGACCGCGATGCCGAAGAACATGACGGGCCTGCGGCCGAGCACGTCGGCGAGCTTGCCGTAGAGCGGCGTGGTGACGGCCGCGGTGAGCAGGTAGATCGAGAACAGCCACGGGAAGTGCGCGAACCCGCCCAGGTCACGCACCACCGACGGTACCGCGGTGGCGATGATCGTGCTGTCCAGCGCGACCAGTCCGGTGGTCAGCATGACCGAGCCGAGCACCGGCCCGCGCTCCGAGCGCAGCCCCACGCCGGCGCGCTTGGTGAAAGTGGCCTCTTGCACTGACACACCTTACGTCAGGGCCGACATGTTCTCCTCCAGGTGGCGCATCGACGACGTGCCGGGGATCGGCAGCATCACCGGCGAGCGGCCCAGCAGCCAGGCCAGGGCCGCGGCCTTGTCGGCCAGCGGGGCGACCGGGCGCCACGGGATGAAGGCGATGCCGCGGCGCTCGCAGTAGTCGAGCACGTCCTCGGAGGCGCGGTCGTCGCGGTTGTACCGGTTCTGCACGCTCGCGATCGGCGTGATCTCCTCCGCCTGGCGCAGCTGCTCGACGGTCACCTCGGACAGCCCGACCAGGCGCACCTTCCCCTCCTCGCGCAGCCGCCGCAGCGCCCCGACCTGGTCGGCGAGCGGCACGGTGGCGTCGATGCGGTGCAGCTGGTACAGCTCGATGCATTCGACCCGCAGCCGCCGCAGCGAGAGCTCGGCCTGCTGGCGCAGGTACTCCGGCCGCCCGCAGTCGAACCACTCGCCGCCGACGCAGATCCGCCCGCCCTTCGTCGCCACGATGACGCCCTCCGGGTAGGGGTGCAGCGCGTCGGCGAGCAGCTCCTCGTTGGCGCCGAAGTCGTACGAGTCGGCGGTGTCGAAGAACTGCACCCCGAGCTCGAGCGCCCGCCGGGCGATGGCGACCCCGTCGGCGTGCGGCAGCCCGCCGGTGAGCCGCATGGCGCCCAGCCCGATCCGGTTCACGTTCAGCATTTTGCAAAATCCTTCCGCTTCGGTACCCGCAATGCTTCCGCCAGCAACCATCAAGCACAATCGACACTTTCTGACCCTGATCGCGTAGCATCACTTCGCAATGAGCCTGAATCTGGAGCGGCTGAGGGTCCTGGACGCGGTCGCGGCGACCGGCTCGGTCGCCGGGGCGGCCGCGGCGCTGCACGTCACCACGTCGGCGGTGTCGCAGCAGCTGGCGCGCCTGGAGCGGGAGACGGGCCAGGAGCTCACCGAGCGGCACGGCCGCGTGCTGCGGCTCACGCCGGCCGGCGCGCTCCTGGCCGGGCACGCCGCCGAGCTGCTCGCCCACGCCGAACGCGTCGAGGCGTCCCTCGCCGAGCACCGCGGCGCGGTGGCCGGCCCGCTGCGGGTGGCCGCGTTCGCGACGGCCGCACGGGGCCTGCTGCCGCCGGTGCTGCGGGAGCTGCGCGGGCGGCACCCGGCCCTGGAGCCGGCCCTGGCCGAGATGGAGCCGCACGAGGCGCTGCCGCTGCTGCGCCGGGGCGAGCTCGACGTCGCCGTGGTGCAGGACTGGGCGGCCGACCCGCTCGCGGTCGGCGACGGCCTGGCGCGGCGCGACCTGCTCGACGACCGCTTCGACGTGGCCGTGCCGGCGGAGCACTGGGCGGCCGCCCGCGCCGACATCGCCGTGGCCGAGCTGGCCGGCGAGGCGTGGATAGGCTGGAGCCGCGGCCAGATCTGCCACGACTGGCTGCTCGGCACGCTGCGCGGCATCGGCGCCGAGCCGCGGGTCGCGCACACCGCGTCGGAGCACTCGACCCAGCTCGCGCTCGTCGCCGCGGGCCTGGGCATCGCGGTCCTGCCGCGCCTCGGCTGCGACGTGGTACCGCCGGGCGTCCGCCTGGTGCCGATCGCCCCGGCCGCGGTCCGGCGCGTGTTCGCGGTCTGGCGCGCGACGACGTCGTCGCGCCCGGCGATCAGGGCGGCTTTGACCGCGCTGGAACAGGCGGCCGCCCAACTCCGAGCGGCCGAGGGCCGCGCCGAGGCCACGCGCGGGCGGGCGACCGCCGCCGGCCTCGATGCGGCCTGAGGCCACCCTCGCGCCTGCGCGCGGGACGAGCACGGTCGGGGCCTCGTACCAGCGGTCCAGGCCCCGCCGTGCTCTCGCTACAACAGCGCCCCGCCGTCCACCGGGATGATGGCGCCGGTCGCGAAGGGCTGCGTCATGCAGTACACGAAGGCCCGCGCGACGTCCTCGACCTCGCCGACGCGGCCCAGCGGTACCGACGCCGCGTTCTCGCGGTAGAGGGCCTCCCGCGCCGCGTCCGGCAGCGCCGACCACAGCGGGCTGCGCACCACCCCGGGTTTCACGGCGTTCACGCGGATGCGCGGCGCGAGTTCCACGGCCAGGGCGCGGGTCAGGGCGTCCATGGCGCCGCAGAGGCTCGCGGCGGCGGCCCAGCCCTGCGCCGGGCGGTCCGCGGCGGTACCCGTGACGAGGGTGACGGAGCCGCCGTCACGCAGCCGGGGCACCGCGGCGCGGACGGCGGCCAGGGCGCCGAGGTACCGCAGGCGGAAGAGCCCGGCCGCGGTCGCGGTGTCCAGATCGGCGAGCGCGGTGAGCGCGAGCGGCTCGCCCGCGGTGTACGCGAGGTGGTCGATCGGGCCGGCCGCCGCGACGGCCGCGGCGACCGCGGACTCGTCGGTGAGGTCGGCGGCGCGGCCGGTCGCGGTGTCCGGCAGCTCCGTGAGGGCCTTCGCGACCGACTCCGGGCGGCGGCCGACGACGGTGACCTCCGCGCCGAGCGCGGCCGCGGCGCGGGCGACGGCCAGTCCGATGCCGGAGGTGCCGCCGAGGATGGCGACCCGCCGGCCGCCGAGTGCAGTTGGTTCCATGGTTCCAACGGTGCGCCCGCGCGGGGCCCGGCGGCCAAGACTCATCTGGTCGGCGGTGATACCCGTACGATATCGGGGGTGGACCTCGACCTGCGCAAGCTGCGGTACTTCGTGGCGGTCGCGGAGCACCTGCACTTCGGCCGCGCGGCGCGGGCGCTGCACGTGGCCCAGCCGATGCTCTCGCGGCAGATCCGGGTGTTCGAGCAGGAGCTGCACGCGCAGCTGTTCGTGCGCGACCGGCACGGGGTGGCGCTGACCCCGGCCGGGGCGGAGCTGCTGGAGGCCGGGCGGCCGCTGCTGGCCGGGGCGGCCGCGGCGCGGCGGCGGGTCGCGACGGCGGCCCGGGGTGCGGGCGCGTTCACGGTCGCGTTCATGCCGGGGCTGGTCGTCACCGGGGCGGTGCGGGCGCTGGAGGAGGCGCATCCGGGGCTCGTGGTCGGGGTGGTCCGCACGTACTGGGACGAGCAGGCCGAGGTCCTGCGCGACGGCCGTGCCGACGTGAGCTACGTGCGGCTGCCGGTCGCGACGGACGGGCTGCGGCTGGAGCCGCTCGCGGCCGAGCCGCGGGTGGTGGTGCTGCCGGCCGGTCACCCGCTCGCCGGCCGGGTCGAGCCGGCGGTGCGGCTCGCGGAGCTGGCGGGGGAGACGCTGCTCCAGCCGGTCGACGCGGTGCCCGAATGGCGCTGGGCCACGGCGCAGGGGGCGCCGGCGCGCAGCGTGGAGGAGAAGCTCGAGCTCGTGGCGCGGGAGCGCGGGGTGGTGGTGCTGCCCCGCTCGGTCTCCGCGTTCTACCGCCGGCCCGACGTCGCCGTGGTGCCCGTGGCCGACCTTCCGCCGGGCGAGGTGGCCCTGGCGTGGGTGGCGGGGCGGCGCAGCCCGCTGATCCGCGAGTTCGTAAATGCCGCGCGCGAGCATCCACCCTGCTGATACGTTGCGCCGATGACCACGACGCATGCCCTGATCGTGGCGGCCGTGATGCCGGCCGCGCGTCCGCGTTCCCGGTGTCGTGCCCTGGTCTGCCCGGCCTGACGCCCGTCATCGTCTGACGGCCTAGTCACTTTCGAAAGTACCCAGGCCGAACTCTTCAAAGAGCAGCACCGGGGCCCTTCCGCGTCCGCATTCGCCGCGAACGACAGGGAACCTGGTCGATGTCCCGTTTCTCCGCCGCCCATCCGCGCGCCCGCCGCGTCTACGGGCAGAACTTTCTCGCCGATCCGGCCGCCGTGCGCCGGGTCGCCGACGCCGCCGCGCTCGCCCGGGGTGACCTCGTCGTCGAGGTCGGGGCCGGGCGGGGCCGGCTCACCGCCGAGCTGCTGCGCCGGACCGGGCGGGTGGCCGCCTACGAGGTCGACCCGGACATGGCGGCCGCGCTGCCGCGCCGCGCCGGGCTGACCGTGCACACCGGCGACTTCCTCGCCGCCGATCCGCCCGCCGAGCCGTTCGCGGTGGTGGGCAACATCCCGTACGCGCTGACGTCCGCCGTCGTCGCCTGGTGCCTGGCCGCCGGGCGGCTGCGCTCGGCGACGCTGCTGACCCAGCTGGAGTACGCCCGCAAGCGCACCGGGGACTACGGGCGCTGGACGCGGCTGACGATCGAGACGTGGCCGCAGGTCGACTGGCGCCTCGCCGGGCACGTGCCCCGGGCCGCGTTCCGGCCGGTGCCGGGCGTCGACGGCGGGATCCTGCGCCTGACCCGGCGACCGGAGCCGCTGGTGGGGCCGGGCGGGCTCATGGGGTACCGCCGGATCGTGCATCTGGGTTTCAGCGGCGTCGGGGGCTCCCTGCACGCGTCGCTCGCGCGCCGGCACCCGGCGGCCCGGGTCGCCTCCGCCTTCCGGGCGCTGCGGCTCGATCCCCGCACGCCGGTCGGGCTGGTGTGGCCGGAGCAGTGGCTGGCGCTGCACCGGTTACTGGGCGCCAAGCGGTGACCGGACCGGCGCGGGTGTGCTGCTCGTTGTGGACCGGGATGACGACGTCCAGGACGGGCCGACCTTGTGAGGCGGTCGCGGAGAAGCTGCGGGCGGGCTGGCAACTCGTCCTGGGATACCCGGTAGCCGGGCCCGATCACACACCGTTGCCGCGTGGTTGCAACTGCGCCTTTGGCGAAATCGGTTGTACGAGTGAGTGCTCGCTCATTACAGTGACCGCGTGAATGCAGAGACCCGGCGGCGTCGCCAGCCCGCACTGGCGCCCGACGAGCGGCGCGCGGCCCTCATCGCCGCCACGCTGCCGCTGCTGCGCACCCATGGCGCGGCGGTCACCACCCGGCAGATCGCCGAGGCCGCGGGCGTCGCCGAGGGCACCATCTTCGGCGTCTTCCCCGACAAGGCGTCGCTGCTGTCCGCGGCGCTGTGCACGGCGTTCGAGCCGACTCCGGTGCTGCGCGCCCTGTCGGCGATCGACCCCGCGGCCCCGCTGCGCGAGCGGCTCACCGACGCCGTGGCGATCCTGCTGCGGCGGGTCGAGGGCTCGGTGCCGCTGATGATGCTCGCCCGCACCATGCCGCTCGATTCCTCGCCGTTCGCCGCGCTCATGAACGGCCGCCGCCTGCTCAGCGAGGGCGTCGCCGAGCTCATCGAGCCCGACCGGCACCTGCTGCGCCGCAGCCCGGACGCCACCGCCCGGCTGCTGTTCGCCCTCGTCGTGAGCACCGTGCGGGGCGACCTGCCCAACGAGGAGTTCACGCCCGACGACATCGTGGCCGTCCTGCTGGACGGACTCCTGCAGACCGAATCCCGACCTGGAGAAGCCTGACCGATGCTGATCCGTCTGCTGCGAACGTACCTCGACCCCTATCGCGGGCCGATCACCCTGGTGGTGGTGCTACAGCTGGTACAGACGCTCGCCACCCTCTACCTGCCGACGCTCAACGCCGACATCATCGACCACGGCGTCATCACCGGCGACACCGGCTACATCATGCGCGTCGGCGGCTTCATGCTCGGCGTGTCCCTGCTGCAGATCGTGTGCTCGGCCGCCGCGGTGTACTTCGGCGCCCGCACCGCGATGGCACTGGGCCGCGACGTGCGGTCCGGGCTGTTCGCGAAGGTGCAGCACCTCTCCGCCCGCGAGGTCGGCGAGCTCGGCGCCCCGTCGCTGATCACGCGCACCACCAACGACATCCAGCAGGTCCAGATGCTGGTCCTGATGACCTTCACGCTCATGGTGTCGGCGCCGATCATGTGCATCGGCGGCATCATCCTGGCGCTGAAGCAGGACGTGCCGCTGTCCGGGCTGCTGCTGGTCGTCGTGCCCGTCCTCATCGGCCTGATCTCGCTGATCGTCGTGCGGATGCGGCCGCTGTTCCGGCTCATGCAGGTGCGCATCGACCTCGTGAACCGGGTCATCCGCGAGCAGATCACCGGCATCCGGGTGATCCGCGCCTTCGTGCGTGACGAGCACGAGCGGGTCCGGTTCGAGAAGACCAACGCCGAGCTGCGCGACGTGTCGCTGGCCACCGGCCGGCTGATGTCGCTGATGTTCCCGACGGTCATGCTCGTCGTGAACGCCTCCAGCATCCTCGTGCTGTGGTTCGGCGCGAAGCGCATCGACACCGGCGGCATGGAGGTCGGGGCGCTCACGGCGTTCCTGAGCTACCTCATGCAGATCCTCATGTCGGTGATGATGGCGACGTTCATGTTCGTCATGATCCCGCGGGCCGAGGTGTGCGCCGAGCGCATCGAGGAGGTGCTGGGCACCGAGTCCAGCGTGCACGCCCCGGTCGAGGCGGTCACCGAGCTGACGACCCACGGCGAGCTGGAGCTGCGCGGGGTCTCCTTCCACTACCCGGGCGCGGACCTGGCGGTGCTGTCCGGCGTCGACCTCGTCGCGCACCCCGGGCAGACGACGGCGATCATCGGCAGTACCGGCGCGGGCAAGACGACCCTGCTCAACCTCGTGCCGCGGCTGATGGACGCGACCGGTGGCACGGTGCTCGTCGACGGTGTGGACGTGCAGCGCATCGACCCGGCGCTGCTGGCCCGCACGGTGAGCATGGTGCCGCAGAAGCCGTACCTGTTCTCCGGCACCGTGGCCAGCAACCTGCGCTACGGCCGGCCGGACGCCACCGACGAGGAGCTGTGGCAGGCCCTGGAGGTGGCGCAGGCGACCGACTTCGTGCGGGCCATGCCCGAGCAGCTGCAGGCGCCGATCGCCCAGGGCGGCACGAACGTCTCCGGCGGGCAGCGCCAGCGGCTGGCGATCGCCCGGACGCTTGTGGCCCGCCCCGAGGTGTACCTCTTCGACGACTCCTTCTCCGCGCTGGACTACGCCACCGACGCCGCCCTGCGCGAGGCGCTGCGCCACGAGATCGCCGACGCCACGGTGGTCATCGTCGCCCAGCGCGTGAGCACCATCCGCGACGCCGACCGCATCGTCGTGCTCGACGAGGGGCGTGTCGTGGGTACCGGCACCCACCAGGAACTCATGGACGACAACGAGACCTACCGCGAGATCGTCCTTTCCCAGCTGACTGAGGCGGAGGCCGCAGCATGACCGCCGGAGCGAAGCGGAGGCGGGCTTGCTGCGTCGCTTCTGCGGTTGTTGAAGTGAGGACAGCATGACCGCCGGAGCGAAGCGGAGGCGGGCTTGCTGCGTCGCTTCTGCGGTTGTTGAAGTGAGGACGGCATGATCGCCGGAGCGAAGCGGAGGCGGGCTTGCTGCGTCGCTTCTGCGGTTATTGAAATGAGGACGGCATGACCGCACCACGTCCTGGCGGCGCCGGCGGAGGCGCCCGGCCCGGTCCTCCGATGGGCGGCCCCGGCCGGATGATGATGGGCGCCGGCGGCCCACCGGCGAAGATCGACGACTTCAAGGGCTCGGCCAAGCGGCTGCTCAAGATGCTCGCCCCCGACCGGCTGATCGTCGTCGCGGTGCTGGTCTTCGGCATCGCCAGCGTCGTGCTGTCCACGCTCGGCCCGCGGCTGCTCGGCCACGCCACCGACGTGATCTTCGAGGGCATCATCAGCAAGAAGATCCCGGCCGGCACCACCAAGGAGCAGGCGATCGAGGCGCTGCGGGCCCGCGGCGACAACGCGTTCGCCGACCTGCTCAGCGGCATGAGCAATCTGGTGCCCGGCCGCGGCATCGACTTCGACCGGCTCGAGCAGGTGCTGCTCGGCGTCGCCGTGGTGTATCTCTTCGCCTGGATCCTCGGCCTGCTGCAGGCCCGGCTGACCACGGTCATCGTGCAGCGCACCGTGTTCCGGCTGCGCGAGCAGGTGCAGGCCAAGCTCGCCCGGCTGCCGCTGAGCTACTTCGACCAGCAGGCCCGCGGCGAGGTCCTCTCCCGCGCCACCAACGACACGGACAACATCGCGATGACGCTGCAGCAGTCGATGAGCATGCTGCTCACGTCGCTGCTGACGATCGTCGCGGTGCTCGGCATGATGTTCTGGATCTCCCCGCTGCTGGCCGTCATCGCGCTCGTCACGGTGCCGGTTTCGGTACTGATCACCGCGCGCATCGGCAAGAAGGCCCAGCCGGAGTTCGTGAAGCAGTGGGCGAGCACCGGCCGGCTCAACGGCCACATCGAGGAGATGTTCACCGGCCACTCGGTCGTGAAGATCTTCGGCCGGCAGGAGGAGGCGGCCAGCACCTTCGCCGTGCACAACGACGCCCTGTTCGCCTCGGCGTTCCGGGCCCAGTTCATCTCGGGCCTCATCCAGCCGGCGATGATGTTCATCGGCAACATCAACTACGTGCTCGTCGCCGTGGTCGGCGGCCTGCGGGTCGCCTCGGGCACGATGACGCTGGGCGATGTGCAGGCCTTCATCCAGTACTCCCGCCAGTTCTCCCAGCCCCTGACCCAGGTCGCCGCGATGTCGAACCTGGTGCAGTCGGGCATCGCCTCGGCCGAGCGCGTCTTCCAGCTGCTCGACGCCGACGAGCAGAGCCCGGAGCCGGCCACCCCGGCGCGCCCGGCGCAGGTCCGCGGCAAGGTCACCTTCGAGCGCGTCTCCTTCCGGTACAAGCCGGACGAGCCGCTCATCGAGGACCTCTCGCTGACCGTCGAGCCCGGCCAGACCGTGGCGATCGTGGGCCCGACCGGCGCCGGCAAGACGACGCTGGTGAACCTCATCATGCGCTTCTACGACCTGACCGGCGGGCGCATCCTGCTCGACGACGTGGACATCGCCGCGATGTCCCGCGACGAGCTCCGCGAGCAGATCGGGATGGTCCTGCAGGACACCTGGTTGTTCCAGGGCACGATCGCGGAGAACCTCGCGTATGGCGCGGACCACCCGACGATCGAGAACATCACGGCCGCGGCCGAGGCGGCCCACGCCGACCGCTTCGTGCGCACCCTGCCCGACGGCTACGACACCGTGATCGACGAGGAGGGCGCGGGCGTCTCGGCGGGCGAGAAACAGCTCATCACGATCGCGCGCGCCTTCCTGGCCGAGCCGACGATCCTCATCCTGGACGAGGCGACGAGCTCGGTCGACACCCGCACGGAGGTACTCATCCAGCGCGCGATGAGCACGCTGCGCGCGGGACGGACGAGCTTCGTGATCGCCCACCGCCTGTCGACGATCCGCGACGCGGACCTGATCCTGGTGATGGAGCACGGGACGATCGTGGAGCAGGGCACGCACGATTCCCTGCTGGCCTCGGACGGCGCGTACGCCCGCCTGTACTCGGCCCAGTTCGCGGCGGCCGCGGTCGAGGTGGACTGACCCGGTTTTCCGGTTCACGGCCCGGGCTCCGCTGCGGCGGGGCCCGGGCCGCAGTCGCCGTTGACGGGTCTCACCGTCGACGTCGTGCACAACTACAACTTCGCGTTGCCGCGCAACGACGCCACCCGCAGCAGCCCGGCGATCCTGCCGGCGTTGTTCACGGCGCCGGACTTTCGTCTGCGCAGGACGCTGGCCGCGGTCGTTCGGGCACGAAAAGTCGGGCGCTCCGCGGCCCGACTTTTCGGACTTATGCCCTGTCCGGCGATAAATCCGTTAAGTCGCGGCGCGGAGCGCCCGACTTAACGTTTCCGCAGTTCACGCGCGCATGAGCGACGCCTGGCCGGGCTCCCCGCATCAAGGCGGACGAACCGGCCCAGGCCTTGTTAGCGTCGGGGGAGCGGCGGCTCGTATCGCCCCCGGGTGGGCGTTTGCGCGTCCGGCCGTGGGTAGAGGCCCGCCCGTGCTGACGAACCTGGCTCACCTGGACTCGCTCCGAGTCCGCATCGCGCCGCCGGCTGTTGCCGGGCACACCACCTACCGGCTCGCCGAAGAGCCCTCCGTCGAGGTCGTCTGGACCTACGCCGAGGCGGGGCCCGACGGGTACCGGCCCGCCGGCGGTGGCGAGCCGACCGGTGGCGGTTTCGGCCAGGGCGCCTTCAACGCCGACGATGTCGCTCGCGCCGCGGTCGTGTACACGCGGCACTGGCGGGCCACCGGTGACGCGGCGAGCCGGGACGCGGCGCGGCAGCTGCTTCGCGGGCTGTGCTACCTGCAGACCGCGCCCGATGATGATACCGATCCCCGGGCCGGCAACGTGGTGCTGTGGCAGCAGCCCGACGGGCGGCTCAATCCCAGCGCCGAGCCGGTCGAGCACCCCGATCCGTCCGACGGCGGGGAGTCGGCGTGGCTGGCGCGCACGGTCTGGGCACTCGGCGAGGGGTTCGCGGCCTTCGACGGCGACGAGCCGGATTTTGCCAGGTTCCTGCGCGTCCGGCTCCGGCTCGCGGTCGGCGCGGTTCGGCGGCAGGTGCTGCGGCGGTACGGCCAGTGGCGCCTCGTCGACGACACGGCGACGCCCGCGTGGCTCATCGCCGACGGGGCCGATCTCACCGGTGAGGCCTTGCTCGGGCTGTGCGCGTATACCGAACGCAGCGGCGACGAGGATGCCCGCAAGGTGCTGGAGCAGCTCGGTGAGGCGGTGACCGCGATGCGCACCGGCACGCCGTGGACGTGGCCGTTCGGGGCGGTGCTGCCCTACGGGCTCTCGCGCACCGAGTGGCACGGCTGGGCCGGGCTGGCCCCGGGGGCACTCGCGCGCGTGTACGAGGTGTGCGGCGACCTCGCGGCCCGCGACGCCGCCGTCGCCGATGCGGCCTCGTTTACGCCGCACCTGCTCGTCGGCGGCGGGCCCGACAACCTGCGCGTGGCGCTGCCCGGCGCGCGGGAGGCGCTGACGCTCGACGGGGTGCAGCTGGCGTACGGCGCCCACTCCCGCGTGGAGTCGCTGCTGGCCACCGCGCGCGCCACCGGCCGGCCGGCGCTGCGCACGCTCGCCGGGGTCGCGGCCTCGTGGTTCTTCGGCAACAATCCGGCCGGGGTGCCGATGTACGACCCGGCGACGGGCGTCACGTTCGACGGTATCGACCGGCCCGACGGCCTCGGCGTGGTGCACCGCGACTCCGGCGCCGAGTCCACGATCCACGGGCTGCTCGCGATGCTGGCCCTGGACGCCGACCCGTACGCGGCCGCGATCGCCCGCATCGCCGAGCCCGCCGTGCGCATCGAGGGCGCGGAGATGCACTCGATGGCCCTCGCCGACCCGCGGACCGGCGCCCACCTGACCCTCCTGCGCAGCCTCGCCACGAGCACCCGCGCCGCCGACGTCGTCGTGCCGGGCGATGCCGCGGCGACGGTGAGCGTCAACGACCCGGCCGGGGAGGAGCTGGAGCACTACACGACGACCGCGGGCCGGATCCGGGTGCTGGTTCCGGCCGGCGGCTTCACGACCGTCGTCCAGCCGGGCGCCTGATCGCCCGGGTAAGTTTCACGCCCCGCACGTGCCTGGCCACGATTGACAACGTCCGATGTTTGCCAGCCGGCGGTGACGCCGACCACACTGCGCCTACCTCGTGGGAGCCGAGCAATTCTGCCGCGCCCCGAACTCGAGGAGGTACCCCTTGGCAACAATCGCCCGAGGCGCGCTGTGGTCGGCCGTGGTCGCCGCCGCCTCACTTGTCGCGGCCGCGCTGGTCGCGCCCGGCACCGCGCACGCACACGGCGTCGCGCTCGTGCCGGGTAGTCGCACCTACCTGTGTTACGTCGACGGCCTGCAGTCCACCGGACAGATCATCCCAACCAACCCGGCGTGCGCCGACGCCGTGGCCCAGGGCGGCCAGCAGCCGCTGTACGACTGGTTCGGCGTCCTGCGCTCCGACGCGGGCGGGCGCACCACCGGCTACATCGCCGACGGCGAGATCTGCGGGGCGGGCACCACGAAGTACGCCGCGTACAACGCCGCGCGCACCGACTGGCCCACCACGCACCTGACGTCCGGCTCCACGATCCAGCTGCACTACAGCAACTGGGCCGCGCACCCGGGCACTTTCCACATGTACATGACCAAGAACGGCTGGGACCCGACGAGCCCGCTGAAATGGTCGGACCTCGAGTCGTTCTGGAGCGCCACCGACCCGCCGCAGTCCGGCGGCCCCGGGGGGCTCAACTACTACTACTGGGACACCACGCTGCCGGCCGGCAAGACCGGGCGGCACATCATGTTCATCCAGTGGGTCCGCTCCGACAGCCAGGAGAACTTCTTCAGCTGCTCGGACATCGTCTTCGACGGCGGGCACGGCGAGGTCACCGGGGTCAAGGGCAGTGGCGGCAGCCCCAGCGGCTCCGCGTCGCCCTCGCGTTCGGCTTCCGCGTCACCCTCGGTGTCGCCGTCGGCGTCCCGGTCGGCGTCGGCCTCCGCGTCGCCGTCGCGCTCCGTGTCGTCGTCGCCGAACCCGGGTGGCTCCGGGTGTACCGCGACGTGGGCGCTGCAGCCCAGCAACTGGGCCGGGCACTTCCAGGTCCAGGTCACGGTGAAGAACAACGGCTCGTCGACGTTGAACGGCTGGACGGTGCGGTGGACGTACACCGGCGGGCAGGGCTTCGAAGGCGCGCCGTGGAACGGCACGCTCACCGGACAGCCACCCAATGTCGCGGTGACGAACGTCGACTGGAACAAGGTCCTCGGACCGAGCGCCAGCACGTCGTTCGGCTTCAACGCCACGGGCACCGCGCCCGCCACGGCGCCCGCGCTGACCTGTACGAGCCCCTGATCCGTTCATAGCCCGCGGCGCCCGCACCCCGTGTGCGGGCGCCGCCCGACCAGTTGAGGCCCTCGTGACCCACTCCGCACCCGGTGACACCCGCATCCGCCGCTCGGCCGCCCCCGACGAACCCGCCCGCCGTCCCCGCCGCGGCCTCGCGCCCGTGTGGCGGTACCTCATCGGCTTCGCCGCCATCGTCGCCGTCCTCGGCGCCATCGTGTTCGTCACCCAGAAGCCGTCGGGCCCGCCGCCGCCGAAGGAGACCGTGCACAGCGTCGAGGGGGCGCTGGGCAACCGGCAGGCGGCGACCCTGGACGTCGTCAGCGGCGCCGAGTCCGTCATCATCCACGCGGAGCCGCTCGACGGGCTGCTGTACCGCGCCTCGACGCTGCCCGGCAGCAAGGTCGAGCCGGTCGCGGCCGAGTCCGGCGACAACGTGAAGCTCAGCCTCAACGGCACCGAGATCGCCGGGCAGGCGACGATCCACGTGTACCTCAACGACAAGGTCCGCTGGACGCTCAACCTGGCCGGCGGTGGCCTGCGCCAGGTGGTCGACTTCGGCAGCGGCCGCCTCGCCGGGATCGAGGTCGTGGCGGGGGTGCAGGAGCTCGACGTGACGGTACCGAAGCCGGAGGGCACCATGTCGATCCACGTCGGCGGGGTCGGCAAGCTCTCGGTGCACGCCCCGGCCGGGGTGCCCGCCCAGGTCAAGCTGGCCGACAAGGGCACCATCGGCGAGGTGCGCCTCGACGACAAGGTGACCAAGAACGTCGCCGGCGGCGCGACCCTGGCCACCGGGCCGGAGTACGCGAGTGCGCAGGACAAGTACGACCTGCAGGTCGGCACGGCCGCCGGGGCCGTCTCGGTCGACCGCCGTCCCTAGGCGACTGTCTGACGCTCCGGGTGCCGCCTCCGATGGGGCGGTACCCCGAGCGCGGGCAGTTTGAGCAGGGAGACGTCCGGCGACTGGCCGGAGAGCACCAGGAGCCGGCGCATGCTCAGCCGCACCAGGTGGTGGGAGACGAAGAACAGCCACAGGGCCAGCGGCAGCTCCACCGCCACCGCGGTGGCGAGGCTGACCCACCGGTCGGGCCCGTACGCGGTCATGATGTCGAACCAGGCGTCGCACGCCAGCAGCGTCCCGCTCACCAGCGCCGCGAGCACGACCACCTGCCGCCGGCGCAGGGCCGCCCACGCCGTGAAGGCGAGGGTGATCATGAGCGCCACGTCGAACCCGACCCAGGTGACGTCCCAGTTCCCGGCGAGGTACCGCGGCGGCAGTCGCAGGGCGAGCGCGATCACCCACGGGATCATCAGCACGCTCGCGACCCCGACGACGATCACGAACCGCCGCCGCGCGCGCTCAGTCGCCGCGACGGACCGGCGCCCGAGGCGGGGCTGCAGCTCCGCGAGCCGCCGCGCGAGGTCGGCCCGCTCCGCGGCCGTCATCGAGCGCAGCTCGGCGTCCTCGATCACGTATCCGACCTTACGTCGCCGCGGCGCGCATCGCCGACGGGCGAGGCCGGCTCCCAGCAAACCCTGATCTGACCCGAACATCGGCCACTTTCGACTTTCGAAAAACTACGTTCGGTTCATCGATGCCCACCTCTAGGACACGTCGACCTGGAGCGGTGTCACGCTAGGTGTTCATCCGACCGGTGGACTTCTCACCTTTGTCGACCTAGTTAGTGGACAAAATCGGGTTTCGAGGCCAGACTTCTCCGCATGGATCCGCTGCTTGCCTTCGCCGGTCTCGGGGTCGGCATCGTCGTCGGGCTCACCGGGATGGGCGGCGGTGCGCTCATGACGCCGATCCTGGTGCTGTTCTTCGGAGTGCCGCCGCTGGCCGCCGTGTCCAGCGACCTGGCCGCGTCAGCGGTGATGAAGCCGTTCGGCGGGTGGGTGCACGCCCGGCGCGGGTCGGTCAACTGGGGGCTCGTGCGCTGGCTGTGCCTGGGCAGCGTGCCCAGCGCCTTCCTCGGCGTGCTGCTCATGCGGGCCGTCGGCGACGGCGACCGGGTCCAGGACGTGGTGCGCGTGGCCCTCGGGGTGGCGCTGCTGCTGGCCGTGGCCGGGCTGGTCATCAAGGCGTACCGCAAGGACTCGGCCGGCGCCGGCGACACCCCGGCCCCCATCCGCGTGCGGCCGGTGCCGACGGTGCTCCTGGGCGCGCTCGGCGGCCTGGTGGTCGGCATGACCTCGGTCGGGTCGGGCTCGCTGATCATCGTGATCCTGCTGGCGTTGTACCCCGCGCTGCGGCCCCGGGACCTCGTGGGGACCGACCTGGTCCAGGCGATCCCGCTGGTGTTCTCGGCCGCGCTCGGCCATGCGCTCTTCGGCGACCTCAAGCTCGACCTCGCCGCCGCGGTGCTCATCGGGTCGGTGCCGGGCGTGCTCATCGGGGCCCGGCTGTCGTCGCGCGCGCCGGCCGGAGTCGTGCGGGCGGCCCTGATCATCGTGCTCATCGCGAGCTCGCTGAAGCTTTTCGAGGTACCGACGGCGCTCGTGCTTGTGCTTGTCGGGGTGGCGACCGCGGCGGCGGTGGCCGAGGGTCTTCGGCGGCGCTCGCGAGTCCCCTCCGCCCCACAAGATCGGGACACCCGCGACGAGACGAACGCGAAAGGGGCAGAATCAGCGAGTGGAGTGTCACCACGCTGACTCGCTAGGAGTTTCCTGATGCCTCGGCTCAACCATCTGCCCGAGTGGGCCGCGCTGGCCAAGCACCGCGCGGAGCTCGGAGAGGTTCACCTGCGCGACCTGTTCGCCGACGATTCCGACCGGGGCCGCCGCTTCGCGCTGCAGGCCGGGGACCTCTACCTCGACTACGGCAAACACCTCGTCACCGACGAGACCCTGCGCCTGCTGCAGGACCTCGCGGCCGCCCGCGGCGTGTTCGAGCTGCGCGACCGCATGTTCCGCGGCGAAAAGATCAACTTCACCGAGCACCGGGCGGTGCTGCACACCGCGCTGCGGGCCCCACGCGACGCCGAGATCATCGTCGACGGCGAGAACGTGGTCCCGAAGGTACACGCGGTGCTCGACCGGATGGCGGCGTTCGCGGACCGCATCCGGACGGGCGAGTGGACCGGGTACACCGGCGAGCGGATCACGACCGTGGTCAACATCGGCATCGGCGGCTCCGACCTGGGCCCGGCCATGGCGTACGAGGCGCTGCGGGCCTTCACCGACCGCTCCCTGAGCTTCAAGTTCGTCTCCAACGTCGACGGCGCCGACCTGCACGAGGCCGTCCGCGACGCGAACCCGGCCACGACGCTGTTCATCGTGTCGTCGAAGACCTTCACCACGATCGAGACCATCACCAACGCCACCGCCGCCCGCCAGTGGCTGCTCGACGCGTTCGGCGACGACTCGGCCGTGGCCAAGCACTTCGTGGCCGTGTCGACGAACGCGGGCGAGGTCGCGAAGTTCGGCATCGACACGACGAACATGTTCGAGTTCTGGGACTGGGTCGGCGGCCGCTACTCCTACGACTCCGCGATCGGCCTCTCGCTCATGATCGCGCTGGGCCCGGACGGCTTCCGGCAGATGCTGGCCGGCTTCCACCAGATGGACAAGCACTTCCTGACCGCGCCCCCGGAGTCGAACGCGCCGCTGCTGCTGGGCCTGCTGGGCATCTGGTACCGCGACTTCCACGACGCCCAGACGCACGCGGTGCTGCCGTACAGCCACTACCTTTCGAGGTTCACCGCGTACCTGCAGCAGCTCGACATGGAGTCCAACGGCAAGTCCGTGGACCACGAGGGCAAGCCGGTCGAGTGGGCGACGGGCCCGATCGTGTGGGGCACGCCCGGCACCAACGGCCAGCACGCGTACTACCAGCTCATCCACCAGGGCACCGCCCTCATCCCGGCCGACCTCATCGGCTTCGCCCAGCCCGTGGCCGAGCTCGGCCCCCTGGGCGGCCAGCACGACCTGCTCATGGCGAACCTCTTCGCGCAGGGCCAGGCGCTGGCGTTCGGCAAGACCTCCGAGCAGGTGGCGGCCGAGGGCGTGGCCGAGGCGGAGGTGCCGCACCGCACCTTCCAGGGCAACCGCCCGACCACCACCATCCTGGCCGACGAGCTGACCCCGCACGTGCTGGGGCAGCTGATCGCCCTGTACGAGCACAAGGTCTTCGTCCAGGGCGCGATCTGGGACATCGACTCGTTCGACCAGTGGGGCGTGGAGCTGGGCAAGGTGCTCGCGAAGCGCATCGAGCCGGCGCTGACCTCGCAGAGCGCGGACCTGTCGGCCCTGGACTCCTCGACGGCCGGCCTGGTGGGCCGCTACCGCGCACTGCGGGGCCGCTGACCGTTTCTTCAACAGCCGGCGCGGATCGGGAATTGTTCCCAAATCCGCGCCGGCGGCGTCTTCCGGCTGATTCTGGGGAGCCTCGACGGAATGCGCAGAGCACGGTTCGCTGCGAACTCCGGCCGATTGTTCCGAGCCGGGCATACTGTGCGGTGAAGCGTCGACACCCGGCGGTTCGGACGGCTTCGGCGCGAGGGCTTCCCGCGCCCGCTGCGCGAAGTAGGCATCCGCCGCCTCGACACTGCCGAACTTGTCGCAAAGCTTCTTCCGATGCCGCTGCTCAAGTCCCCAGTCGCGACGCCGCTGGTGTTCCTTCCGAAACTTCTCACCAGCAGGCGAATAATTACGCCGCCGAGTAGCGTCATACATAGCGGTAATTTCGGCCCGACTGAACAACCCCCGCTGCCCCAACACATATCGATTATCCCAAAGAACGGAAGCAAACAGGATCCCGTTTCAAATAGCGCGAGACAGGAACCACCGAATGACGCCCCGTACGAACCCGGCAGCAAATCACGGCCAAGAGGCATAACCGCAGGGACCACCGAATGACGACCCGTACGAACCCGGCAGCAAAACACGGCCAAGAGGCATAACCGCAGGGACCACCGAATGACGACCCGCACGAACCCGGCAGCAAAACACGGCCAAGAGGCATAACCGCAGGCAACAACGAAAAGGGACCACGCTTACACGTTGCGGGAGCCGAAGGCTCCCGCGCACCATCGGCCGAGCGTCGTTTGTCAGCCCCCCGTCCAAGTAAAGCCGCGCTCTTGGTGCGATGTGCGGTGGGTGGTGTGCCGCACGGGGAGGGGTGCGGGCCGCTCGTGGTGCGGTGGGTGGTGCGCCGCACGGGGAGGGGTGCGGGCCGCTTGTGGTGCGGTGGGTGGTGTGCCGCACGGAGGATGGGCCGAGGCCGCTCGTGGTGCGACAACGGCGGCGCCCCCCAAGAAAGAAGGGGAAGCGCCGCCGCCGCCGAAGAAAAGGCTCAGCCCCGCTCGACCAGGTGCCCGATCAGCTCCGGAGCCCGCAACTGAGCCCCCGACCCATCACGCCGAGAGTCGGCAGTAGGCAGATCGCGCGGATCGCCCTTGGTGTTGGACGCCACCGGCCGCGGCCCGATCCACGCCAGTACCAGATGCGTCTCCCCCTTGAGGAAGCGCTGAGCGCGCACACCCCCGGTAGCGCGGCCCTTGGCCGGGTAGAGCCGCAACGGCGTCATCTTCGCGTTGCCCATGGTTGCGGTCACGACCATCGGCTCGCCGTGCTCCGGGTCCTTGGTGACCACGGCGCCGAAGAAGATGGCCTCGACGCCCTCCGTGAGGTTGATGCCGGCCATGCCGCCGCCCTTGAGGCCCTGCGGGCGTACCAGTGAGGCCGGGAAGCGCAGCAGGGACGCGTCGGAGCTGACGAACGCGAGGGTCTCGGTGCCGTCGGCGAGCCAGGTCGCGCCGATCACCTCGTCGCCCTCGCGCAGGCCTATGACCTCGAACTCGTCGGAGCGCACGGGCCACTCCGGGGAGCAGATCTTCACCTGGCCGTTGCGGGTGCCGAGCGCGAGGCCGGGGGAGCCCGAGTCGCGTTCGGCGAGCGGGGCCAGGCCGACGACGGTCTCGCCCTTCTCCAGCGGTACCAGCTCGGCGGTCGACATGCCGCCGCGCAGGGAGACGGTGCCGGTCTGCTCGGGCAGGACCGGCAGCGGCAGGACGTCGACCTTGAAGGCGCGGCCGCGGCTGGTGACGAGCAGGACCTGGCCGCGGGCGGTGGTGTGCACGACCGCGCGGACCGCGTCGTGCTTGTCGCGGCCGGCCTTGCGGCTGCCCTCGGGGGCCTCCTCCGACTCGGCGGCGGTGCGGGCGACCAGGCCGGTCGCCGAGAGCAGCACCTGGCACGGGTCGTCGGTGACCTCGAGCGGGCCGGCCGGCACCGAGGCGGCCAGCACCTCCTTGAGGTCGCCGTCGATGAGGGTGGTGCGCCGGGGCTGGCCGTGGTCCTTGACCACGGCGGCCAGCTCGTCCGAGACGACCTTCTTGAGCACCTTCTCGTCGTCGAGGATCAGGCTCAGCGCCGCGATCTCCTCGTTGAGGCGCTGCTGCTCGGCCTCGAGCTCCAGCCGGTCGTAGCGGGTCAGCCGGCGCAGCGGGGTGTCGAGGATGTAGGTGGCCTGGATGTCGGTGAGCCCGAACTCGCTCATCAGGCCGGCCTTGGCCGCGGCCGCGTTGTCGCTGTCGCGGATCAGGGCGATCACCCGGTCGATGTCCAGCAGCGCGATCAGCAGGCCGTCGACGAGGTGCAGGCGGTCCTGGCGCTTCTTGCGGCGGAACTCGGTGCGCCGGGTCACCACCTCGTAGCGGTGCCGCAGGAACACCTCCAGCAGCGCCTTGAGCCCCAGCGTCCGCGGCTGGCCGTCGACGAGCACGAGGTTGTTGACGCCGAAGGACTGCTCCAGCGGGGTGAGCCGGTAGAGGTCGGACAGCAGGGCCTGCGGGTTGACGCCGACCTTGCACTCGATGACCAGGCGGGTGCCGTTCTCGCGGTCGGTGAGGTCCTTGACGTCGGCGATGCCCTGCAGCCGCTTGGTCTTGTTGACCTCGTCGGTGATCTTCTCGATCACCTTCTCGGCGCCGATGCCGTACGGCAGCTCGGTGACCGTGATCGCCTGCCGCCCGCGGCTGCCCTCCAGCAGCCCGATCTCGACGCGCCCGCGCATGCGCACCACGCCGCGGCCGGTCTCGTAGGCCCGGCGGACCTCGTCGAGGCCGAGCAGGAGCCCGCCGGTGGGCAGGTCGGGGCCCGGGACGAACTCCATGAGCTTGTCCAGGGTCGCGGTCGGGTGGTTGATCAGCCAGCGGGTCGCGGCCACGATCTCGGCGAGGTTGTGCGGGATCATGTTTGTCGCCATGCCGACCGCGATCCCCGACGAGCCGTTGACCAGCAGGTTGGGGAAGGCCGCGGGCAGCACCGAGGGCTCGTCCAGGGAGCCGTCGTAGTTGGGCCGGAAGTCGACGGTGCCCTCGTCGAGCTCGCCGACGAGCAGCATCGCCTCGCGGGACATGCGGGCCTCGGTGTACCGCGAGGCCGCCGGCCCGTCGTCGGGCGAGCCGAAGTTGCCGTGCCCGTCGATGAGCGGGACGTTGAGCGAGAAGTCCTGGGCCATGCGCACCATGGCGTCGTAGATCGCGCTGTCGCCGTGCGGGTGGTACTTACCCATGACGTCACCGACGACCCGGGAGGACTTCACGTGCCCGCGGTCGGGGCGGTGCCCCTGCTCGTTCATCGAGAAGAGAATCCGCCGGTGTACCGGCTTGAGCCCGTCCCGCGCGTCGGGCAGCGCCCGCGAGTGGATGACCGAGTAGGCGTACTCCAGATAGGAGTCCTCCACCTCGGTGGTGAGCGGGTTGTTCAGCACCCGCGCACCGGCCTGGTCGAACGCGGACAGGTCGGCCTTGACCGCCTTGGTGGTCTTACGTGCCATCGTGAACTGTCGGCCTTCCGGTCGTTACGCGTCGATCGTCTCTTGGTCGACCCGCGCCGCGGAGTCGATGAGCCAGTTGCGGCGGGGCTCGACCCGCTCGCCCATGAGCAGCTCGAGGACCTCCTCGGCCCGCTCGACGTCGTCGAGGGTGATGCGCCGCACCGACCGGGTCGCCGGGTTCATCGTGGTGTCCCACAGCTCGTCGGCGTCCATCTCGCCCAGGCCCTTGAACCGGGGGATCGGCGTGACGACCTGCTTGCCGGCCTTCTCCAGCCGGGCCACGGTGCTCTCCATCTCCTGCTGCGTGTACGTGTAGATCGTCTCGGGGTTCCGCCCCTTCGTGACGATCTTGTGCAGCGGCGGGACGGCCGCGTAGAGCCGCCCGTCGGCGATGGCCGGTCGCATGTACTTCGCGAACAGCGTGATGAGCAGGGTGCGGATGTGCGAGCCGTCGACGTCGGCGTCGGCCATGATCAGGATGCGGCCGTAGCGCATCGCCTCGAGGTCGAAGGTGCGGCCGGAGCCGGACCCGAGCACCTGCACGATCGCCGAGCACTCGGCGTTGTCCAGCACCTGCTGGATGTTCGCCTTCTGCACGTTGAGGATCTTGCCGCGGATCGGCAGCAGCGCCTGATACTCCGACGAGCGGGCCATGCGGGCCGTGCCCAGCGCGCTGTCGCCCTCGACGATGAACAGCTCGCTGCGCTGCACGCCGGTGGAGCGGCAGTCGACGAGCTTGGCCGGCATCGACGCGCCCTCCAGCGCCGTCTTGCGCCGGGCCGCGTCCTTCTGCTGCTTCTGCGTGAGCCGCACCCGGGCCGCGTCGACGATCTTCTGCAGCACCGTGCGCGCCTCGACCTTGGTCTTGCGCGCCTCGATCCAGGCCTTCACCTGCTGCTCGACGACCTGCTGCACGACCCGGGTGACCGGCGCCGTGGACAGCTCGTCCTTGGTCTGGGAGGTGAACTGCGGCTCGGGGATGCGCACGTGGACGACCGCGGTCATGCCCTCGAGCACGTCGTCGAGGGTCGGCAGGTCCTCCTTGGGCCGCAGCAGGCCGCGGGTGTTGCGGATGGCGTCGGTCAGCGCCCGCAGCGCGCCGCGCTCGAAGCCGCGCCGGTGCGTGCCGCCGTGCACGTTGCGGATGGTGTTGGTGAACGTCTCGACGACCCGCTCGTAGCCGGTGCCCCAGCGCAGCGCGATCTCGACCTCGGCGCGCCGCTCGACGTTGGCCTTCATCACGCCGTTCTCGTCGGCGGCGTTCTCCTTGTAGGTGCCCTCGCCGTTGATGAGCAGCGTGCCGCAGACCGGCTTGTCGCCGCTCGGGGCCAGGAACTCCACCATGTCCGACAGGCCGTTGGGGTAGTGGAACGTCTCGGTCTCGATGGAGCCCTGGGTGGCGTCCTTGAGCACGTAGGTCACGCCCGGCACCAGGAACGCCGTGTTGCGCAGCTTCGCCCGCACCGCGTCGGCGTCGAGGCCGGCGCCGGTCTCGAAGTAGCGCGGGTCGTGCCAGTAGCGGGTCGAGGTGCCGGTGGCGGAGCCGCGCTTCATGCGGCCCTGCACGGTCAGCCCGCCGCGGCGGGTGAACTTCGCGCTCGCGCCGGTGCCCTCGAACTCGCCCGGCACGCCGTGCTGGAACGCCATGTGGTGGACCTTGCCCTCGCGGCGCACGGTCACCTCGAAGCGCGTGGACAGCGCGTTCACCGCGGAGGCGCCGACGCCGTGCAGGCCGCCGGAGGTCTTGTACCCGGACCCGCCGAACTTCCCGCCCGCGTGCAGCCGGGTCAGGACCAGCTCGACCCCGGACATCCCCGACTTGGCGTGCACGTCCACGGGGATGCCACGGCCGTCGTCGTCGACCTGCACCGAGCCGTCGGCGTGCAGCGTCACCTCGACCCGGGTGGCGTGCCCGGCGATGCCCTCGTCGGTGGAGTTGTCCACGATCTCGTTGAACAGGTGGGCGACGCCGCGGCTGTCGGTCGAGCCGATGTACATGCCCGGTCGCTTGCGGACGGCGTCGAGCCCTTCGAGGAGCGTGAGGTCGTCTGCCCCGTACAAGGTCTCGGGTTGTGCGGTCAACTCGGCTCTCTCCAATGGTCCTCGTCCCTGTGCTGCCGCGAGCGTAGACCTAGGGTCTGACACTTTTTCGGCACCCTGGTGACCTGTGGCCCCTGACGCCCCGGATTTCCGGATCGGCGCCGACCGAAACGCGGCGCCCTCTACCGGGCCGCGACCTCGGATGATACTGCGCGCCGGGGGAGAGCGGCGGGCGGCGCGCAGCGAGCGGGTCAGATGTTGACGGGTGTGCGGCCGTTGCTGAACTGCCGTACCGCCGCCAGGATCTCGTCCTCGGAGCGGTCGGCGAAGTTGAGCGTTGCGGTGAAGCCGGACCCGTAGAAGAGCTTCAGCAGCGCCGAGTCGATCTGGGTGAAGGCGCCGAGGCTGCCCTCCAGCCGCGGGTCGCGCGGCTTGACCACGAGCATCTTCTCCACCCCCCAGCGCCGGCGGCGGATCTGCTCGACGCCCTCCCAGGGCAGCCAGACCGCCTGGCCGCGGGTCGGCCGGGTCTTGATCCACAGGCCGTTCGGCGCCAGCGCGAGCACCGGCCCGCCCGAGGTCATGAGGAAGATCTGCAGCCCGAGCGCGGCGGCGATCACGACGGCCACGCAGACGACGATGCCGACCAGCGCCACCACGTCGCCGCTGGTGTGGTTGGGGTCGCCGTCGGCGGTCAGGGCCAGCCCGAGCGGGCAGGCGAACACCGCGAGGGCGACCACGGCGATGGGCGCGAGCACGAAGACGCGCTTGAGCACGCTGGGCCGCGCGACGAACGGCAGGTTGTCGGGGATGCGCTTGGTGATCGGGAGCTGGGGGCCGCGGGGCACGCCGTAGCCCGCGCCCGGAACCCCGCCGGGCGGAACCGCGCCGGGCGGCGGGACCATGCCGGGCCGGGCGATACGCGGGCCGGGGCCGTAGCCGCCGGGCGGCAGCAGCTCGCCGGAGATCGGCACGTTGGCCGGTGGCGCGGGCGGGGGAGGAGGCGGCGGCGGTGGCTGCGGCCGGTTCCAGGCGGGCGGCCGGGGCCCCGAGGTGGGGCCGGAGGGCGAGGTCGGCTCCGACGGCGGCTCGGTCACGGCGACACCTTAACCCCGCCGCGCGGAGCAGTCACGCGCCCCCGGTGCGGTCGATCCAGGAGGTGTACCCGGCCGTGCCCCCGGACCCGCTGCCGTCCATGTAGTGCTCGCGCAGGTCGGCGCGGGTCAGGTACACCGAGGCGAAGATGAGCAGGGCGGCCGCGAGCAGCCCGGCCACGCCGTGCGGCCACACATACCAGCCGGGGACGACCTGCGCGTACTCGGCCCGCAGCACGGCCGGCTCGTCGCCGGTCGGGGCCACCGCCCACTCCGGCCCGCCGACCAGGAAGCACAGCGTGGTCAGCGCGATGATCGGCGCGGCGATCCAGACCGCGGTCCGGGCCTTGCTCGACGGGCGGCCCAGCAGCAGGCCGACGGGTACGAGCACCAGGGCGGAGACCGCCGCGGTGTAGAGGCTGTTGAGCATGTCGGTGCGGGCCTGGCGGAGCTGGCCGTCGGAGACCATCGTGACGTGCAGCCCGGCCAGATGGGCCAGGGCCGCCCATGAGAGCAACGCGGCGAGGCCGAGCAGCAGCCCCGCGCCGAGCACCGACCAGCGGACCAGCCGCACCTGAGTGGACACAGGCATGCGTAACCCCTCCCCCGAAAGTCGCGTACACGGTATCAGCGAAGCTCGACGGCCACCTCATGCTCGGCGAAGAGCTGCACGAGGCCGTCGAGGGTGACGCCGTCGGCCCAGCGGCGCCGGTCGTAGCCCGGCGTCAGGTGGGCGCGCGCCACGTCCGCGTCGCGCCAGACCAGGCGGAACGGCGCCGCGACCCCGAACCCGCCGGAGAGGCAGTCGTCGAGGGCGTCGAGGTTGGCGCCGAAGTACCCGCCGGGCCCGTTGACCGCCTCGCCGGCGGCACAGTAGAAGCCCTCGACGTCGGTGACGTGCCGCCCGTCCAGGTGGACGGTCGTCCCGGGACCGCGGTCCGGCCCGCGGTGGGCGTGGTGGCCCATCGCGGCCAGGCACCAGGCGTCGCGCAGGTCCCGGTCGAGCCCGGCCCACTCGTTCGGCCCGGCCGGCCCGCCGGACTGCCACCGCTGCCAGATCGCCTCGGCCCCGGCGTGCAGCGGCTCGGCGAGTGCGTCGACGAGCGTGATGTCGAACCGGCCCGCGCCGGCCGGCTCGGCGCGGGCGACGCGGCCGTCGAGCCGGGCCCGGGTGTCGGCGAGGCCGCGCGGCCCGTCGGAGTACACCCCGGCCTGGAACCCGGCGTCCCGGAAGCGCCCCTCGGCGTGGGCGCGCACCGCGGTGGCCAGGGCCGGGCCGGGCCGGCAGCCGCGCAGCACCACGTCGGCGGGCGGGGCGGCCGGACGCTCCCGGAACACGCCGCCGACGTCGATGCAGCGGCCCAGCCGCGCCTCGGCCGCCACGCCGCCGGTGAGGCGGAACCCGCCCGGGCCGGGGCGCCGGTCGGCGACGGCGCGGTCGTCGGGGTGGAGCCGGCCCTGGAGGTCGACGTCGAGCAGGCCGGGCGCGAGGGTGGAGGGCAGCACCGCGAGCACGGTCAGGTCGACCAGCAGCGGGGCGTTCGTCGGGTCCTCGGTCGCGTCCTCGACGTACACGTTGCCCAGCCACGCCCCGGGCGCTGCGCTGGCGAGCGGGCCGGCCGGGACGACGCCGAGCAGCGTGTACCGCTCCAGCGGCGGGGCCGGCGGCGGGCCCGCGAACAGCCCGTCCACCGCGGCGCAGGCGGCCGGCTCGGACTCCTCCTCGTCCCGGCTCAGCAGCCGCCAGCGCGCCTCCGCCACGGCTCAGCCCCCGACGTGGATGCCCGGGCGCTGCGCCGGGTCCGGCTCGGCCGAGCGGATGATCTCGCGTACCACGGGCGCCGTGTCGCCGCGGCCGAGGATGAGGTACCGGAACAGGTGCCCCAGCGGGTTGCCCTCGGCCCACTCGAAGTAGGCGTGCGGGCGGACCCCGGTCGCGTCGCGCAGCGCGAGCAGGATCGCGGCCATCGCGTTGGGTGCCGCCGGGCTCTCGGTGCGCAGCACCCGGTAGCCCTCCACGTCGACCCCGCGCACGCGCAGCGTGCCGGAGAACGCCGACGGGTCCACCACCTCGACCTCCAGGAACAGCAGGTCGGCGCGGCCCGGCACCGGGTTGAGGCCGCGCTGCTCGGCCTCCTTGCCCTCGTACTCGGCCCGGTCCCCGTCCTGCCGGCGGTTCGCGACGATGTTGAGCTCGCCGTCGTGCTCGATCGAGTCGGTGACGAAGCGGCGGGCGGTGTCGTCGAACTCGATCGCGTCGGCGCGCAGCTCGGTGGTGCGGCTGACCCGCGACACGAGCGACACCACGACGATCCCGGCGATGAAGACGGCGGAGATGAGGATGCCGTCGGGCTTCTCGACGACGTTGGCGCCCAGCGCGTACAGCAGGATGAGGGTCAGCACCGTGAACGCCGTCCCGGCGGCGCGCTGACCGGCCCGGAACGCCGAGATCGTGACCGCCACGGCCCCGGAGACCATCATGGCCAGGATACCGGTGGCGTAGGCCCCGGCCTGGGCGTTGACGTCGGCGCCGAAGGCGACCGTGATGGCGATGCTGATCACGGTGTAGACCAGCACGATCGGGCGGACCGCGCGGCCCCACTCCGGCGCCATGCCGTAGGAGGGCAGGTAGCGCGGGATGATGTTGATGAGCCCGGCCATCGCCGACGCGCCCGCGAACCACAGGATGAGCACGCTGCTGATGTCGTAGACGGTGCCGAACGCCTCGCCGATCTTCTCGTGCGCGAGGTACGCCAGCGCCCGCCCGGCCGCTGCCCCGCCCTCCTCGAACTCCTGCTTCGGGATGAGCACGGTGGTGATGAAGCTCGTCGCGATCAGGTACACCGACATGATCGCGGCCGCGACCGTCAGCAGCTTCTTGGTGTTGACCAGGCGCGACGCCCGCCGCTCGGCGGCGTCCCGGCCGTCGGCGGCGACCAGCGGCATCATGCTGACCCCGGTCTCGAAGCCGGACAGGCCCAGCACCAGCGACGGGAATGCGACAAGGGCCGGCAGCAGCAGCCCGAACCCGCCGCCGTGCTCGGTGCTCAGCGCGTGCGTCCAGCCCGACAGCGCCCCGGCGGTGGTGAACACGTCGACCAGGCCGACCACCACGATTACCGCGTTGAGCAGCAGGAACACCCCGACCAGCGGGATCGCCACGGCGACCGCCTCGCTGAAGCCGAGCAGGAACACCCCGCCCAGGATGAGCAGCAGGATCACGGTGATGAGCACTTCGTGGCCGTGCATGAAGGTCGGGAAGACCGGGTTCTCGACCATGTGCACGGAGGCGTCGGCCGCGCTCAGCGTGATGGTGATGATCCACGAGGTGGCCACGAAGCCGAGCAGCACCAGCACGAAGAGCTTGCCCCGCCAGAAGGGCAGCAGCGTCTCCAGCATCGCCACGGAGCCCTGGCCGTTCGGGCTCTCCTTGGCGACCCGGCGGTACATCGGCAGCATCCCCAGCAGCGTGAGCGCCACGATGAGCAGGGTCGCCAGCGGCGACAGGGCCCCGGCGGCCAGCGCGGCGATGGCCGGCAGGTAGGACAGCGTGGAGAAGTAGTCGACGCCGGTCAGCGTCATCACCTTCCACCAGGCCTGCGGCTTGGCGTGCGCCTCGTCGCTCTCCGGGCCGACGGGGGCGACACGGTGCTCCAGCAGCCAGCGCCCGATCGGGCCGCCGGGCCGCCGGGCCGCCGGGCTGTCGACCCGGGCGGGCAGTACGTACTCGGGCGTGGTCGTCATGGCCTCTCTACAACCATCTGGACTTACGGAACAGGCGGTACAGCACCAGCATCCCGGCGGTCATGACCAGCACCGCCACGGCGAAGCCCCACGGCGACGACGTGCCCGGCATGTGGTCGAAGTTCATGCCGTACACGCCGGCGATGGCGGTCGGGACCGCGGCCATCGCCGCCCACGCGGCAATCTTGCGCATGTCATTGTTCTGGTCGAGCCCCACCTGCGCCAGCCGCGCCTGCAGGATCGAGTCCAGCAGCTCGTTGTACGTCGCGACGCGCTCCACCACCTGGTTGAGTCTGCCCAGCGCGTCGGCGAAGTGCTGTCGCAGACCCGGCGGAAGCTCGGACGTGATCTCCGTCATGAGCCGCAGCGGCGCCTGCAGCGGCAGCACCGCCCGCTTGAACTCCACCAGCTCCCGCTTGAGCTGGTAGATCTGCTGCACGTCGCAGCCGCCCTGGCGCAGGAACGCGGTCTCCTCGAGCTTCTCCACGTCCCGCTCCACTCGGGTGGCCACGTCGTGGTACACCTCGACCATCCGCTCGATGACCGCGAAGCCGACCGCCCACGGGCCCTGCCCGAGCAGGCTCGGCCGCCGCTGGAGCCCCTCGCGCACGTCGGCGAGCGCGCCCGCCCCGCCGTGGCGCACCGACACCACGAAGTGCGCGCCGATGAGCAGCGTCACCGCGCCGGTGTCGACGACCTCGGAGGTCTCGGTCAGCTGGGCGTGCTCGACGTACCGGGCGGTGCGCAGCGTGAGCACCGTCACGTCCCCGCGCCGCTCGACGGCCGGGCGCCGCTCGACGTCGAGGGTCTGGTCGACGGTCGCCTCGTCGGCGCCGACCGTCTCGGCGATAGCGGTGAACTGCGTCCAGGTCGGCTCGTACAGGCCCAGCCACACGAAGCCGTTGCGCCGGCGCCGGGCCGCGGCGTAGGCGTCGGCGAACGCGGGGCGGCCCGGCTGGCGGGTGCCGCGCACGTACAGCGCGCAGTCCATGATCGCCGCGTCCTCCTCGGGGCGCGGCAGCAGCTGCGGCGAGCGCTCGTCCGGCTGGATGCCTGACAGCATGCGGCCGAGCAGCCGGCCGACCCGCCGGCCGACCTTCCGGCCCGCGCTGAGCTGGGTGTCGTTCATGAGCGGTCACGGTACCGCCGCCGCGCACGTCGGGCGCGTGTCGGGTCGTGTCGGTCGCGTGTCGGTGGCGGCGCGCAGAGTTCCGGGCATGACGAACGACGTGATGGTCGAGGCGAGCGGCCTCGTCAAGCACTTCGGCCAGACGAAGGCCCTGCAGGGCGTCGACCTGGTCATCCCACGCGGGACCGTGCACGGTGTGCTCGGCCCCAACGGCGCCGGCAAGACCACCGCCGTGCGCATCCTGTCCACCCTCATCCGGCCGGACGCCGGCACCGCCCGCATCGGCGGGTACGACGTGGTCCGCGAGGCCGAGAAGGTCCGCGCCTCGATCGGGCTGACCGGGCAGTACGCCTCCGTCGACGAGGACCTCACCGGCCGGCAGAACCTGGTGCTGTTCGGCACCCTGCTCGACCTCGGCCGCCGCGGCGCCCGCGCCCGGGCCGCCGAGCTGCTGGCCTGGTTCGACCTGACCGACGCCGCGGACCGGCCGGCCAAGACGTACTCCGGGGGCATGCGCCGCCGCCTCGACCTGGCCGCGAGCCTCGTCGGGCGCCCCGACGTGATCTTCCTGGACGAGCCGACGACCGGCCTCGACCCGGCCAAGCGCGAGGACATGTGGGAGGTCGTGCGCAAGCTGGTCCGCGACGGCTCCACGGTCCTGCTGACCACGCAGTACCTGGAGGAGGCCGAGGCGCTCGCCGACGAGATCACCGTCATCGACCACGGCCGGGTCATCGCCAACGACACGCCCGAGCGGCTCAAGCGGATCGTCGGCGGCCAGACCCTCGAGATCCGCCCGTCCGACGAACGCGACCTGCCCCGCGCCGCCGAGATCCTCACCATGGTCTCCTCCGGCGCGGCCGCCGACCAGATCCGCGCCGGCGTCCTGGCCGTGCCCGTCTCCGGCGACGCCGCCATGGCCGAGGCCGTGGCCAAGCTCACCGCCGAGGGCATCGCCGTCACCGAGCTCTCGCTGCACCTGCCCTCGCTCGACGAGGTCTTCTTCACCCTCACGTCCACCAAGCCCGCGGAGGTCCCGGCATGAGCACCATCGTCCTCGAGCGCCCCGCGCCCAAGCCGTTCAAGCTGGTGCGGCACTCCCTCGAGCTCACCCGGCGCAGCCTCATCAAGACGATGCGCACCCCCGAGCAGCTCATCGACGTCACCGTGCAGCCCGCGCTGTTCATGATCATTTTCGTGTACGTGTTCGGCGGTGCGATCTCCGGCTCGACCCACGACTACCTGCAGTTCGTGATGCCGGGCATCCTGGCCCAGACCATCGCCATGGGCGCGGTCTCGATCGGCGTGAACCTCAACACCGACATCGAGAAGGGCATCTTCGACCGGTTCCGGTCCCTGCCGATCCCGCGGGCGGCCCCGCTGATCGGCGCGGTGCTCGGCGACGTCGTGCGGTACGTCCTCGTGACGGTCTCCACGTTCGTCTTCGCGTACATCATGGGCTTCCGCATCGGCTCCGACCCGCTGCACGCGGCCGCCGGCGGCCTGCTCGCCGTCGTGTTCGGCCTGTCGCTGTCCTGGGCCCCGGTGCTCATCGGCATGCTCGCCCGCACCTCCGGCGCGGTGCAGGGCATCTGCTTCCTCATCGTGCTGCCGCTGACCTTCGCCTCCAACGTGTTCGTCGGCACCGCGACGCTGCCGGGCTGGATGCAGGGGTTCGTGCGCAACAACCCGCTCACCCACCTCGTCGAGGCGATGCGCGGACTGTTCCTGGGCACGCCCGGCTACGGGGTCCACGTGTGGTGGACGCTGGGCTGGTCGGCGGCGCTCGTCGCGGTGTTCATGCCGCTGGCGCTGCGGGCCTACCGCCGCAAGGTCTGAAGGTGCGGGTCCACCAGCGCGCCGATGCGGTCGGTGACCTCGGTCATCGGCCGCTCGCGCCAGGCCTCCGGCCCCGGGCCGCCCGGTTCGTCGCCGGTGCGGCCCAGCGCGGCGTCGAGCACCGGGTCGGCGCCGGGCTCGAACAGCTGGGCCGGGTTGGCCGAGCAGCGCACGCCGAGCGCCCACAGCTCCCGCGCCCCGGCCTCGTCGCCCAGGTGCGCGGCCAGCGCCGCCCCGCTCAGTGCCCAGGCGCCCAGCGCGGGCACGTCCAGGGCGCCGAGCGCCTCCGCGCGGACGTCGGCCAGCAGCCGCCCGGCCCGCGGCGCGCCGGCCCGGCCCCCGGCCCGCAGGTTGAACGCGGCCGCCGCGACGTTGAACACGATGCGGAACTGCGGCACCGGCGTCCCGACCTCCTCGGCGATCGCGGCGGCCCGCTCGGCGTGCGCGACCGCGTCGTCCGGGCGCCGGCGCAGCCAGGCGTGGTGGGCCAGCCCGAGATGCGCCTGGGCGGTGTCCATGATCTGCATGCCGGCCGGGGGCGGCAGCGACGGCGCCGCGCGGACCATCTCCAGCAGCCGCTCGGCCGCCTCGTCGTCGCCGCGCTCGGCCAGCTGCGCGTCGAGCAGGACCCGGATCGAGCCCGCGTCGTCGGCCGCGCCGAGCAGCTCCATGTGCAGAGCCCCGCGCCGCAGCCACTCCGAACTGCGCTCATCGCCCGTTGTCTGGGCGCCGATCATCTGGGCGGCCATGCCCATGCCCCAGTGATCCCCGGCGGCCTCGAAGCGCCGGTAGGCCCGCTCCGCGTCCGCGGTCCGCTCGGCCACCGACACGACCTCGCCGCGGTTCTCCCGGATCACCCCGCGCAGGAACAGGCCGAAGCCCTGCGCGTACGGGTCCGGGTCGGCGACGAGCGCCTCGGCCGCCGCCAGCCCCGCGTTCCACTTGAGGTCGCCCATGGCCGGCACCATCGCCGCGAGCGCCGCCGCCCGCGGTGACGCCCGCCGCCCGGATCGCTCCAGCTCCCGCAGCATCCGCTTCGCCGCCATGAACACCCGGTGCCCGTCCACCGCGAACGCGTTGATCCCGCCCAGCAGGCACAGCCAGGTGAGCCGGTCGGGGTCCGCGTCGCCCAGCAGCCGGTACTCCCGCCGCGCCAGCGGGTCGTCGACCTTCAGCAGCGCCGAGGCCCACGGGCTCACCTCGGAGTGCAGGCCCCGCACGGTCCAGAGGTGGAACAGCGGCACCGCGATGTCCACGGCCGCCGCGTCGTCGCGGCCGACCGTCCACCGCAGCGCGGCGACGAGGTTGTCCTGCTCGGTGGCGCAGCGCGCGAACGCGGCCAGCTGACCCGGCCCGACGAACTCCGCGTGCAGCCGGACGGCCTCGGCCCGGGCCCAGGCCGCGAGCCCGGCCATGGCCTCGTCCCGCCCGCCGGCCGCGGACAGCCGCGCCTCGCCGTACTCGCGGACGGTCTCCAGCATCCGGTACCGCGGCCCGTCCTCGAGCACGAGCAGCGACTGCTCCACGAGCGTGGCCAGCCGCACGGCGAGGCCGCGGTCGCTCTGCCCGGCGACGTGCCCGGCCAGCTCCCTCGTGAACGGCGCCGGGATGACGGCGAGCCGCTCCAGCAGCACCCGCTCGGCCGGGCCGAGCAGCTCGCGGCTCCAGTCGACCATCGCCCACAGGCTGGCGTGCCGCTCGGGCAGCCCGCGCAGGGCGTCGTCGAGCAGCCCGAACCGGTCGCTCAGGCCGGCCAGGACGTCCTCGATCGGCATGTGCCGCAGCCGGGCGGCGGCCAGCTCCAGGGCGAGCGGCAGGTTGTCGAGCCGCCGGCACAGCCGTACCGCCGCCTCCCGTTCCTGCCCGGTGGGGGCGCCCCCGGCGGCCGCCCGCTCGGTGAGCAGCTTCAGGGCGGCCTCGTCGTCCAGCGCGGGGAGGCGGTGCACGACCTCGCCGGCCAGGCCCAGCGGGGCGCGGCTGGTGGCCAGCACGGCGGCGTCGGGCGCGGCGGCCAGCAGGTCGGCGACGACCGCGGCGGCGTCGGCGAGCACGTGCTCGCAGTTGTCCAGCACGACCAGGCCCGCGATCTCCTGGAGCCGCTCGGCCGCGGTCCACGCCTCGGCCCGTCCCGGGGGCGGGTCGGCCGCCGCCAGCACCGCGGGCCGCACCTCGGCCCCGGAGCGCAGGCCGGCCAGCTCGATCACGTGCACCGCCATGCCCTCGCCGGCCGCGCGCCGCGCGAGCTCGGCCGCGAGCCGGGTCTTGCCCGCGCCGCCGACGGCCACGACGGTGACCAGCGGCGCCCGGCCCAGCGCGGCCCGCACGGCGGTGACGTCCCGCTCCCGGCCGAGCATCGCGGTCGTCGCCCGCCGCCAGGCCGGGGGCAGGCCGCGCCCGGGCCGCCGCGCGGCCTCGGCCTCGGCCGGCCAGACCTCGCCGCGCAGGACGGCCAGGTGCGCCTCGGTGACCACCGGGGACGGATCGGTGCCGTACTCGTCGGCCAGGGTCGCGCGCAGCTGCTCGATCGCGGCGAGGGCCTCGGCCGGGCGGCCCGCGGCGGCGAGGAGCCGCGCGAGCAGCGCGACGGACGGCTCGTGGGGCGGGGTGCGGGTGGCGAGCGCGCGCAGGTCGGCCTCGAGGTCCGGCCGTCCCGCCTCGGCGCCGGCCGTGGTCACCTCCGCGAACAGGGTGGCGACAGCCGGGTCGGTGAGGTCGGGGACCCGGGGGAACATGTGCCGGGCCGCCTCGGCGTGCTCGCGGGCGGCGGCGGGGTCCTGCGCGGCCAGCGCGGCGCGGGCGGCGTCGGTGCGGGCTTTGACGAGTACCGTATCCGGCTCCACGTCTTCGGCGGGCACCTTGTAGCCGCCCGGCACCGCGGCCACCGGCAGGCCCAGCCGGCGGGCCCGGGCGATCAGCGCGTGGACGGCCCCGGCGGCGTCCTCCGGGGGCGCGCCGCCCCACACGGCCTCGGCGAGCCCGGCGGGGGTGACGGTGCGGCCGCGGGCGTCGACGAGCGCGCGGACCACGGCGGCGAGGCGTTCACCGCGCACCGGACGGCCGTCGACGGCCAGCTCGCCCAGGGTGGTGATCCGCACCGGGCAAGCATGCCACTGCGTCCGCGCTCAGCGGGTGGCGGTCTGCTGGGAGTCGTCGAGCAGCGCGTACAGCAGCGTGCCGAGCACCAGCAGGCTGCCCCCGAACACGGCCCAGCCCAGCGCCAGCCCCGCGATCACGACGACCACGCACTGGAACACCATCGCCACGAAGGCCATCCGGCGCGCGTGGCGGTCGCGGGCAGCCGCGGCGGCCAGCCCGGCCGCGAGGACCACGAGGAGCACGGCGAGCGCGATGCCCAGGATCTTGAGCGCCACCTGGGCCATCGACGGGTCGGCCCCGTTGAGCGACATCGAGTACGCGTCGATCACCCCGCCCAGCGCGAACAGGGTGACCCCGATGACCAGGCCTTCCAGGAGGATCCCCACGGCCGCGATGAGCAGCGCCAGCGTTCGCATCCGGTCAAGTTACTACTCGGTACAAGTGGTGTCCATCAACGTAGGTAGGCCGGGGACTCGGCGTCCGGCACGAGCAGCGCCGCCGCTCCGGTGCCGTCGGCGGGCACCGACCAGACGTCGGCGTGGTCGCGGTCGCGGGGCAGCGCGTACATGACGGTGTGCCCGTCGAGCCAGGCGATCTGGTCGTCGACGCTGCGGGTCTCGGCCAGCACCGTGGCGTGCAGCGTGGCCAGGTCCAGCACCGCGGGGCGCCAGCCCTTGACCGGGTCGCCGCCGACCGCCTGCTTGAACGCGATGCGGGTGCCGTCGGGCGACAGCGAGGGGCACTCGACGTTCTCGGCCAGCGTGCGCACGGTGCGGGCGGCGAAGTCGCCCTGCACGAGGTACCGGTGCCCGGCGGTCGACATCGTGGCGTAGAAGGTCTTGCCGTCCCCGGCGAACGTGACGCCCCAGTAGTTGACGTCGGCGGCCTGGTAGGGGCGGCCGACGCGGGTGAGCGCGTAGCTCTCCAGGGTGTCGGCGACCACGTCGCCGGTGGTGGTGTCGAGCACCCCGACGCGGGTCGAGAACTGCCCGCCGTTGTACGAGTCCCCGGTCACGAACGCCGTCCAGGTCACCAGGCGGCCGTCGGCGGAGACCCGGGCCCGGTTCGGCACGCCGACCATGGGGTACGTGTCGCGCTCCCGCAGGTTCCGGTCGAGCAGCGCGACCTGGTACGTGGCCAGCGGCCCGTCGGGACGCAGGCAGATCGCGGTGCCGGCGGCGGCGTACACGCGGTTGCAGGTGACCGCGGCGACCTTGCGGGTGTTGTCCCGGATCACCGCGAGGTGCCCCATCGACCCGTCGGCGGTACTGCGCACCAGCAGCCCCGCCCCGGCGCCGATGTCGACCGTCTCGGCCGCGGCGGCCGCGGCGTCGTTGCGGTGCGCGGCCGCGTGGATGTAGACCCCGGCCCCGACGGCGAGCACGACCGCAGCGATCGACGTTGACAAGATCTTACGCAATTTTTGTCGTACCTCTCGGGAGAATGGAGGTGACGAGGAGGAGAGCGGCGACTGCGGTCGCGGCGGCGGCGAACAACGCCGGGCCGGGCCCCCACAGCTGCCACGCCAGGCCGAACAGGATCGAGGAGGCCAGATATGCCAGGGACTGCCCGCTCTGCACCAGCGCGATGCCGGTGGTGCGCAGCGCCTCGGGCAGCAGCGGCCCGGCGACGGCCATCAGCACGCCGTCGGTGGCCGCGTAGAAACAGCCGTAGAGCGCCACCGTGAGCACGAGCACCGGGGTGCCGGGGAGGCTCGTGGCGAGCAGCAGGTACACGACGGCCAGGGCGGCGAACCCGGCCAGGTAGACGCGGGCGCGCCCGACGCGGTCGGCGAGGTGCCCCAGCGGGACGGCGAGGAGGAGATAGACGAGGTTGGTGCCGACCGCGAGGAGCGGAAACCAGCCGGCGGCGAGATCGTGGCGGCGCTGCAGGATCAGGTACACGAAGCCGTCGCCGATGGTGGCCAGGCCCATCACCGCGGCGGCGAGGACGACGAACCGGAAGTCGCGGCGTGCGAGGAGGGCGGCCGCGGCGCGCGGCGACACGCGCTGGCTCACGGCCGCCGGGTGCTGGTCGTCGTGCTGGTCGCCGTGCGGGGCGGCAGTTGCGGGGGCTGTCGCGTGTTCGTGCGTGGCGGGTTCGGCCTGCTGGCCTGCGGTGGCCGCGGTGCGCTGGTGTGCGGTGGTCGCCGCGGACCGGTCTGTGGCGGTCGCTGCGGACCAATCTGTGGTCGTCGCCGCGGGCCGGGCTGTGCCGGCTGCCGCGTGTCCGGCGGCGGGTGAAGGCTTCTGCGACGGGATCGTGGTGGTGGAGGCGGCGGGTGGGCTAGGGGGAGAGAGCAAAGAACCCGCCGAGCCGGCGACCGGCGCGAGCCAGGCCGGGCCGCGGTGGTCCGGCACGAACGTGGCCAGCACGAACACGCCCAGCGCCGCTATGCAGAAGCTCGTCACGAACACGGCGTCGTAGGACTGGGCCGACGCGCCCAGCACCGCGACCGCGACCAGCGGACCGGCGAACGCGCCCACGCTGTCCATCGCGCGGTGGACGCCGAAGGCGCGGCCCAGGCGGTCCGGGGGCGTCGACAGCGTGATGAGCGCGTCGCGCGGGGCGGTGCGCAGGCCCTTGCCCGCGCGGTCGGCGACGATCACCGCGCCGAGCAGCGGCACCGAGGAGCCCGCGGCGAGCAGGCCCAGCTTGGCCACGGCGGAGATGCCGTACCCGACGGCGGCCACGGCCTTGCGGCGGCGGACGCGGTCGGCCACGTAGCCGCCGACCAGGCGCAGCAGCGCGGTCGCGCCGGTGTAGAGGCCGTCGACCACGCCGTAACCGAGGGGGCCGAGGTGCAGGCCCAGCATGAGGTACAGCGGAAGGATGGCGGCCACCATCTCCGAGGAGACGTCCGTGATCAGGCTCACCGCGCCCAGCGCGAGCACCGTGGCGGCGATGCGGGAGCCGCGGCGCGCGGGGGTGGGGCCGGGCGTCGCCGGTTTGTCCACTGTGGACAGGTACACCGAAGGCCTCTCAGGTGACCGGGAGGCGCCCCGCCCGGGGACGGGGCGCCCGTGGGGTGGGTCAGTTCCAGACGTCCGTGATCGGGGCGAGCGAGGCCGCGCCGCCGATGCCGGGCAGGCCGTACGCGCCCTCGATGGTGCGCAGGACGTTGTAGTGGTTGATCTTCTCCGGGTAGGTGCCGGTCTTCACGCCGGCGCCGACGAAGACGGTGAAGATCTGGTTGAGGGCCAGGCGGTTGTCCTCGTCGAACGTGACGATCAGCAGGCTGTTGTGCGTCTTGGCCCACTGGGCGTAGGCGTCGAGGTTGTTCTTCAGCCAGGTGTCGCCGGTGCCGACCGAGCAGTCGTGCATGTCGTTGCACATGTTCGGCGTGACGAACGCGACAGTCGGCAGCGAGGCGTAGTTCGACGACGACGGGAAGCTCGCGTACGTCAGGTTCGACGCCGCGGGGACGCTTGCGAAGTCCACCCAGCTGTTGTGCTTGCGCTGGTAGTTACCGCTGGAGCAGCCGGTGTACCCGTTCGACGGCATGGACTCCGAGTAGCCCTTGAACGACAGGCCGGCCCCCGACAGCTGCGACTGCAGGTTGGTGCCGGTGAAGTTCTTCGGGCAGTCGTCGTTTGTCACGCCCTGGGTGGAGCCCGAGAACAGCGCGATGTAGTTCGGCTGGCTCGGGTGCGTGATCGCGTACGACTTGGTGAACTTCGCACCCTGGCTCGCCAGGGAGTTGAAGTACGGGGCGGAGCCGGAGCCGCTGATCTGGGAGTACGCCTTGTTCTCGAACATGACCAGGACGATGTGGTCGAAGCGCGGCACGCTCGTGGCGGCCTGCGCCGATGACGCCGCGGCGGTGAGGCCGGTGGCGACGAGGGCGGTGGTCGCGAGCGCGAGCACCACCCGACGGATCGACATGTACGTATTCCCCCTCCGTGGGCAGGGATGACGCCACATCGTGGACATCGATGAATACAAGATCTTGATTGTTCTCGGTCCGGCAGACGTGCGCGCGGTGAACAAACGGGTCCTCCTCTCCCGAGGAACTACGGACCACAGGGGCGCGCGGCTCAAGCGTGGTGGTGCGCCAGCGGCGGAAACAGCCGCACCGCGGGGGTGGCGGGCTCAAGCGTGGTGGTGCGCCAGCGGCGAGAACAGCCGCACCGCGGGGGTGGCGGGCTCAAGCGTGGTGGTGCACCTGCAGCGAGAACAGCCGCACCGCGCCGTCCGCGCCCGCCGAGACGAGGGTCGAGCCGTCCGGGGTGAAGGCCAGGGCGCGCACCGCCCCGTCGTGCCCGTCGAGGGTGTGCAGGTGGGCGCCGGTCGCCGGGTCCCACAGCCGGATCGTGGAGTCCAGGCCCGCGCTGGCCAGCAGCGTCGCGTCGGGGCTGAACGCGACCGCCGTCACCGGGTCGAGGTGGCCGGTGAGCACCCGGCCGGTGCCCCCGTCCCACAGCCGTACGGTCGCGTCCGCGCCCGCGCTGGCGACCACCGATCCGCCGAACGCGACCCCGAGCACCGCGCCCCGGTGCCCGTGCAGGTGGGTCACGCTTTGATGGTGCAGCGTGACCCGGCCCGCGTCGTCGCCGGTGGCCAGGGCCGAGCCGTCGGGGCTGAACGCGGCCGAGTGCAGCGGCGGGCCCTCGCCGGCGACCGTGACGCCGGCGGCGACGAGGTCGAACAGGCGCAGTACCCCGTCCGTGCCGGCGGCGGCCAGCATCCGTCCGGCGGGGTGGAACGCGACCGCCGACGGGCCGCCCGCGTCGGCGTCGAGCGCGTTGCGGCGGCGGCCCTCCACGGTGTGCCAGACGCGCACGGCCCGGGCGCCGCGGCGGGCGTGGCCGGCGCCCGCGGCCAGCAGGGTGCCGTCGGGGCTGAAGGCGACCGCGCGGACCGGGCCGTCGTGGTCGGCGAGGGTGTGGCGCACCTGGCCGGTGCCGAGGTCCCAGACGCGTACCTTGCGGTCGTCGCCGCCCGCGGCCAGCAGCCGGCCGTCGGGGCTCACCGCCACCGCGTTGACCGGCGGGGCGCCGCGCACGATGCCGCCGGGGGAGAAGGTGCGCAGCAGTGCCGGCTTGAGCCGCGGGCGGGCCGCCGACGGCGGGGCGAGGGCGGCGGGCCGCGCCGGGGACCGGACGCTGCCGCAGGCCACGGCGAGGTCGGGGTGGGCGTCGGCGAGCGGCTCGATGCCCAGGGCCCGGTGCAGCCGGGCGGCGACGAGCGGAGTACGGCTGACCCCGCCGGCCAGGAACACCGCGGCCACGTCCCGCGGGGTGACGAGGGCCTCGCGCAGCACCGCGACGGTGCGCTCCACGGTCCGCTCCAGCAGCGGGGCGGCGGCGCGCTCGAAGTCGTCGCGGTGCAGCGGGACCGGGCCGGCGAACGGGACGTACAGCTCGGCGACCGGCGCCTCCGACAGCGCCTCGCGGGCGATCCGGGCCTCGTGCCACAGCCGCAGCCGGGCCGCCGCCTCCTCCGGGCCGCGCGGCCGGTCGAGGCGGTCCCAGGCCGGGTCCGGGCCGGTGCGGGTCCGGGCCAGGCGCACCACGGCGGCGTCGAGGTCGAGCCCGCCGGCGTCGAGCAGGCCGCCCGCGGCGGCGATGGCGGGCCCGTCGGCGGCCTGGCGCACCACGGTGACGTCGAACGTGGCCGCCCCGAGGTCGTAGACGACCAGGCAGCCGCCGTCGGGCACGCGGTGGCCGAGGACGGCGGCGCAGTACCGTGCCGCCGCGATCGGCTCCGCGACCAGCTCCGGCTCGCCGAGGCCGGCCAGGCGGGCCCCGTCGGCGAGGACCCGCCGGCGGTCGGGCCGCCACGCCGCGGGGTGGGTGAGCACCAGCGGTCCGTCCCAGCCGGGCGCCGCCGCCGCGACGGCCCGGGTCAGCAGCGCGGCGACCGGCTCGGCCTCGGCCGGCCCGGGCGCGGGCAGGTCGGAGTCGAGGCGGCACGGCCGGATCGAGCCGTCCGGCCCGGCCAGCGCGGCGACCGTCGTCGCCGTGCCGATGTCGATGCCGAGGCGGTGCCCCGCAGAGGTCACCGGCCCAATGTATGGAAGGCTGACCGCCCGCTGGCATCGGCCGCACGGGCCGTTCGGTGGATCAACGGGTGAACGCCGCGTGAAGGACCTGGGCAAACGCGTCGACGTCGGCCTCGGTGGTGTCGAAGGCGGCCATGTACCGTCGCGGCCACCCGTCGGCGCCCGCGCCGAAGCGGGCCAGCTCCGGGTCGTCGTGCGGCGGCAGCGTGGCGAACACCGCGTTGGTCTGCACCGGCAGGGCGATTCCGGCCCCGGGCACGGCCGCGACCGCGGCGGCGATGCGCGACGCCATCGCGTTGGCGTTTGCGGCATTGGTACGCCACAGAGCCCCCTCCAGCAGCGCCACGAACTGCGCCGCCACGAACCGGCTCTTGGACAGCAGCTGCATGGCCTGCTTCTGGATCAGCCGCCGCGGCCCGGCGAGCCCCGGGTCGAGGAAGATCACGGCGTCGGCCGCGAGGGCCCCGTTCTTGGTGCCGCCGAACGACACGACGTCGGCCCCGGTCGCGGCCTCGGCGAGACCGGTGCCCAGCGCGGCGGCGGCGTTGGCCAGCCGGGCGCCGTCCACGTGCAGCAGCAGCCCGTGCCCGTGGGCGGCGTCGGCGAGCGCGCGCAGGTCGGCGACCGAGTACAGGGTGCCGAGCTCGGTGGGCTGGGCGATCGACACCGCCCGGGCCCGCGGCGCGTGCGGCGGGTCGCCGGCGTGGGCGAACGCCTCGACCTGGGCCGGGGTGAGCCGGCCGTCCGGGGTGGGCACGGTGGTGAGCCGGCCGCCGGTGAACCGCTCCGGGGCGGCGCACTCGTCGGTCACGATGTGGGCGGACTCGGCGCAGAGCACGGTCTCGTACGGCCGCAGCAGCGCGGCGAGCGCGATGACGTTCGCGGCGGTCCCGGTGACGGCGAGCACCGCCTCGGCCCGCTCGCCGAAGTGGGTGCGGAACAGCGCCTCGGCGCGGGCCGTCACCGGGTCGCGGCCGTAGGAGGGGGCGTGCCCGGCGTTGGCCGCCACGACGGCCGCGAGGACCTCGGGGTGCACGCCGGCCGTATTGTCGCTGACCAGAAAGCTCTGTCCGGGGATCACGGACCGGAGGCTAGTCCAACCCCGCCGGGTCGACTACGCGAACGGAATGCGAAAGGATTGGCCGCGTGGAGATCGTGCTCAGCGTGCCCGAGACAGTCGTGGCCACCTACGTCGTGGCGACCGATCACCCGCCCGCCGACCCGGCCGCCGCCGCCGCAGCCGCGGCGGCGCGCATCGAGGGGCCGCTGGGCGAGGCCGTGCGCCGGATGCTCGACGGCCCGCTGATGTCGGTAAGCGTCGCGCCGGTCGCCGAGGCCCCGCCGCTGCCGATCGAGCACCTGCGCATCTTCGGCGCCCCGCCCGACGCGCTGCGGGCCGTCGTCACCGCCTCCCACCTCGTCGTGGTCCAGGCGGTCTTCGGGGCCGGCTGGCCGCCCGCGCACGAGTGGCACGCCCGCGCGGTCGCGGCCGGCATCGCCACTGACCTCGGCGGCGCGCTCGTCGACCTGTTCACGCCGCAGGTGCTCGACCCGGCGGCGGCCCTGGCCTCGCTGCCCGGCCCCGACGGGCGGTCCGCGCTGAGCGCCTGGATCGTGGTACCGCAGTCGGCCGGCGACCGCGGCCTGTGGATGACCACCCGCGGGCTGGGCCGCTTCGGCCTGCCCGAGCTGCAGGTGCTCGACGTGCCGCCGACCCTCGCGCGGGCGTGGACGAGCGCACTGACCGGCATCGCCCGCGCCCTGGTGGTGCGCTGGGCGCAGGCGGTCGAGCGGGCCACGGGGGAGGCGTTCGTGCGCCTCCCCGACGAGCTCAACGTCAGCGCCGCCGACGCCGTGCGCGCCTACGGCGACATCCCCGGCGCGGAGGCCGAGCAGCACGCCACGCTGGTCCAGCTGCGCCTGGAGGAGCCCGGCCCCGACCAGGACGGCCTGCTCACGATCGTGCCGCCCGACGAGTTCCCGTACTCGGCCGGGGAGTTCCTTGCCCGCGTGGCCGCCGACCTGTTCGGGGCGCAGTCCACGACGGTGCAGTACGCGCCGGACGACGAGCGGATGCGGGCCGCCGTCGCCGCCGCCCGGGAGGCCCTGCCCGAGGCCCGCACCCGCTTCCTGGCCGGCGAGTTCGGCCCGGAGCTGCACCTCATCGTCAAGCACCGGATCACCCGCGGCGACGCGACCGAGCTGATCTGGTCCACGGTCACGACCTGGCCCGACCCGCGCCGGCTGCACGGCGTGAGCATGTCCGACGCCGAGATCGACCCGAGCGTGCGCACCGGCCGCCCGACCATGGTCCGCGACCCGGAGATCGTCGACTGGGCCGTGTGGGTCGACGGCGACGGGATCGTCGAGGGCGGCTGGACGAACCGGGTTCTGACCGGCGAGTGACGCTCAGGTCGGGCGGCGCGGTGCCGAACAGCACTGCGTGGGTCTCGACGGAGGGCGGCTGACGCGTCGCCTGCTGCCGGTCGCCGGTGCGCTCGCCGGGCTGATCGCGGCGTTCCTGGTGATGCAGGCGATCACCACGAACGCCTTCGAGCGGCTCGAGGCGCGGCAGGTGGCCCAGGACGCCGAGCTCGGCGTGCAGTTCGTCGACCCGGACCCGGGCACCATCGCGCGCATCAACGACTACATCCGTGCGCTCATCGGCCCCGGCGGCGGCTGAGGACTGCAACTCGCTGCAACAACTTTTTCATTGACCGAGGTCTCCGCGTGCGCCTAGGGTGAGCGCCAGGAAAGCGCATTCCCAAGGAGGTCCGGCTCATGCGTCGCAGATCCGTCCTGCTCGCGGGCGCGCTGGCGGGCATCGCGGGCGCCACCGCGACGGCCCGCTCGGCGTCGGCGTGGCCCGGCCCGTACATCACCGTCGCCGCCGACGGCAGCGGTGACGTCAGCACCATCCAGGCCGCCGTGGACGCCGTACCGCCGGGCAACCCGGGGCCCTTCACGGTGAAGATCAGGCCCGGGGAGTACAAGGGCCAGGTCGTCATCCCGGCCGACAAGCCCTTCATCGTCTTCCGGGGACAGGGCCCCGACCCGTCCGCCGTCGTCATCAGCGACGACCGCGCCAACGGCACCCTGAAGCCGGACGGGACGCCCTGGGGCACCTCCGGCAGCGCCTCGGTCACCATCTCCGGCAGCGATTTCAGCGCGCGCAACCTGACGTTCGCGAACACCTTCGACGAGGCCGCCCACCCCGAGATCGCCAACCGCCAGGCGGTCGCGGTGCTGACCCGCGCCGACCGGATCGTCTTCGACAACGTCCGCTTCCTGGCCAACCAGGACACGCTGTACCTCAACAGCCCCGACGCCGCCACCGTCAGCCGGGTGTACCTGCGCAAGTGCTACATCGAGGGCGACGTCGACTTCATCTTCGGCCGCGCCACCGCCGTGCTCGACCGCTGCGCGATCCACTCCCTGGACCGTGGCTCGGCCACGAACAACGGCTACGTCACCGCCGCGAGCACGTCGCTTTCCAACCCGCACGGCTTCCTGCTCACCCAGTGCAAGCTCACGTCGGACGCGCCGGCCGGCAGCGTGTACCTGGGCCGGCCGTGGCACCCGAGCAACGACCCCAACGCGGTGGCCGAGGTGACGACCCGCGACTCGGTCCTCGGCGCGCACATCGGCGCCACGCCGTGGTCCGACTTCGGCACCTGGCCGTGGCGCGACGCCCGCTACGGCGAGTTCGGCAACCGCGGCCCGGGCGCCGCCGTGACCCCGGACCGCCCGCAGCTGACCGCCGAGCAGGCCGCGACCCGGACGATCGCCGCCTACCTGTCCGGGGCCGACGCCTGGGATCCGGTCCGCTGATCCCGGTTTGGCCCGCGACGAGGGGTCGGCGGCGGCGGTACCGTGCGCGGCGTGAGCGAACGCGAACGCGACGGATACCACCTGACCACCGACCCCGCCGCCGTGGACAAGGCGGTCGTGCACCGCTGGCTGTCCGAGGACTCGTACTGGGCCGCGGGCCGCGCCTACGAGCTGGTGTCCGCCTCCATCGACGGGTCCGTGCCCTACACCGTCCGCCGCGACGGCCGCCAGGTGGCCTTCGCCCGCGCGGTCACCGACCGTGCGACGTTCGCCTGGATCTGCGACGTGTACGTCGAGCCGGCGCACCGCGGCCGCGGGCTGGGCGTCTGGCTCGTCGACGCCATGGTGGACGACTTCACGTCCGCCGGCGTCCTGCGGCTGCTGCTGGCCACGCGCGACGCCCACGAGGTGTACCGCCGCAGCGGCTTCGAGCCGGTCGCGGGCCCGCAGCGGTTCATGGAGATCGACCGCCGTCCGACCCGCGCCGCCATCCTGGCCCACCTCGGCGAGCGCGCCTGACCCGCCTTACTCCCAGCTGGTGAAGACCCAGTACTGGTCGGCCAGGCCCGTCTTGCAGTCCCACTGGATCGCCTGCACGCCGGCGTCCTTGCTGCTGCCGGGGATGCCGAGGCACTTGCTGCTGTTGAGGTTCTTCAGCGGGTAGACGAGCAGGCCGGGCAGCGGGAGGCCCTCGCGCCACTGCTGGTCGGCCAGGCCGGGCGTGTAGGTCCAGTTGATGGCCTTGCCGCCGTTGACGGCGCTGGAGCCGCTGATACCCGGCGCCTTCCAGCTGCTGGTGGCCGCGCTGCGCAGGTAGGAGTAGTGCTCCACGGTGCCCGCCGTGAGCGTCCACGCCTGCGACTGGCTGCCGCCGAGATATCCCCGCTGCACGATCGGTGACCCGTTGACGTCGGCCGGCGCGGCCACGGTCAGGTACAGCTTGCTGTTCCAGTTCATGATCCGGTACCAGTGCGTCGCGGCCGGGGCCGCTGCCACCTCGGCCTGAACCTCGGCCAGGCTCATCGCCCGGCCGTGCGGCACCATGGCCGCGGCCGGCTCCGCGTGGACGGGCGCGGCGGAGCCGAGCACACCGGCGGCGACGAGGACGAGTACAGCGGACAGTCTGCGCATGAGCCTCTCCTCCCGAAGCATGTGCGCCCACCCTGCCAGCCGGGCGTTGGATCGGCGTTAAACCGCCGGTCGGGCGGGTAGCCGGATCCGATGAACCTGGTTCTCGTGGCGGGCCTGGGCGACGTGGGCCGGGCGGTGCTGTCCGACCTGCAGGCCGCCGGGGTGCCCGTGCGCGGCCTGCTGCACCACCCGGCCCCGGCCGGCTTCGACGCCGTCGTCGGCGACCTCACCCGCCCGGAGAGCGTCGCGGCCGCCCTCGACGGCGTGGACGCGATGTTCTTCTCGATGCCGGTCTCGCGCGACCACCTGCTCGCGGCCGCGGTCGTGGCAAGCGTGGCCCGCGACCGCGGCGGCCTCGGCGCGCTCGTCGGCCTGTCGCAGATGACGGTGTCGCAGATGACCGCCACGAGCACCGACGAGTCGGATCAGCAGCGCCTGCACTGGCTCGCCGAGCGCGTCTTCGACTGGTCGGGCCTGCCGGTGGTACACCTGAGGCCGACCGCATTCCTGGACAACCCGCTGTTCACGACGCTGGCGGCGGCCTCGATCCGGGCCCGGGGCACCCTGGAGCTGCCGTTCGGCGCGGGCCGCACCTCCCCGATCGCCGTTGTTGACGTGGCCCGGGCGGCCGCCGCCATCCTGCGCGACCCGGCCCCGCACATCGGCCGCGTGTACGAGCTGACCGGCCCGAGGAGCGAGGACCTGCACGTGGTCGCCGCGGAGTTCTCCCGCGCCCTGGGCCGCGAGATCACGTACGTGGACGTGCCGCCGGACCGGTGGGAGGCCGAGGTCCTGGCACCGTCGGGCCTGCCGCCGCACACCCGCGAGCACATCGCCACGATGGCCCGCCTGCACCGCGAGAACCGCTACGACCGCCAGACGACGGACGTGGAACGGCTGACGGGCCACCCGCCGATGACGATCGAGTCCTTCGTGGCCGCCCGCCGCGACGCCTACCTGGGGATGCACTTCTAGCTCGCTGGCGCTCGCGTTGGGGGAGCTTCGCTCCACCCAAACCCCCTCAAGACCAGCACCGGGGCGCTCTGGCGGCGAATGAGTGCGCTCGGCGCGGGCGGC